>CAKRTP010000009.1 GCA_934402155.1 uncultured Blautia sp.
CTTTTCTGAGTATGTCCTTTACGTGGCACGTTACTTCCCTCCTTAATCAAAATGATTAAATCATCGGTACTCACTATAAAAACTAAGGTGTTCGCACTGGTAAAGTCCTATATTTCACCCGCAACCGACAGGGTATATGGAATACCGTACAATATTTATAGCCATAAGTGAATCTTCGATTGATTGCTTATTTTCTACTTGTTTTCCCGCCCAAGCGGGAATCTTCCTGAATATCAGATATTCAAGAAGTATCGTAACTTTCTCGCTATGCTGCGAAATTTACTTATTTCTTTTTCGGTCTCTTAGCACCATATTTGGAACGAGACTGTTTTCTGTTAGCTACACCTGCGGTATCCAGTGTACCTCTGATGATGTGGTATCTGGTACCAGGTAAGTCCTTAACACGACCACCACGGATAAGAACAACGCTATGCTCCTGAAGGTTGTGACCTTCTCCTGGGATATAGCTTGTTACTTCGATACCGTTGGAAAGACGAACTCTGGCGATCTTTCTAAGAGCTGAGTTAGGTTTCTTAGGTGTTGCAGTTTTAACTGCTGTACAAACTCCACGTTTCTGTGGTGCAGACTGCTCAACAGCTTTCTTTCTTAAAGAGTTGTATGTTCTCTGCAGAGCCGGTGCTGTAGATTTCTTTACAGCTGTCTGACGTCCTTTTCTTACTAACTGGTTGAATGTTGGCATTCCATTTCACCTCCCGATTATTTTCTCCATGGTTTTCCATGGGGTAAGTGCGGTTGCTATTATCTTAATATTACAATCTTCAGGATCTGCCAATAACAGTTTCCCTTAGATAGTGCGGCAACAAAAAAACAGCGTTCTTATTGCACGCTTGCTCATTATATCCTGTAAAAAAGCGGCTGTCAAGGCATTTTACAGGATTTTTTCTTTTTATTTACAAATTCCTGTGCATTGCTTTTTGAAGTCACACTGTTTATAATATTGAAAAGATTATTTCCTGTATTACGGTACCTGATACCTGCAGATCATTGTCTTCTATATTATAAGAAAGGATTTTCATTATGAAAGAAAAACTGGCTCCCGGCATTATCCTGCTTGTCTGTACCGGACTTCTTTTTATCTCCGGACTTTTTCTTATCGAACTGCGAACAGCCCGGCAGATCTCCGAGTATGATTCTCAACTGGATTCCTACATTCAGCAGGTACAAGCAAAAAAAGAAGAACTTAAGGCTGCCAGCTGCAGCTACACTGATGCAATTCAGTCTCAGACAGATCTTCTCAACTGGAAAAAGCAACAGATTACAGGCAGCCGCCAGGCTGTGGATGAACGCCTCCCGGAATCAGATTCTTCTGCCAAACAGACATCCATATTCAGTCAGAACACCTCGCCTGAATACAATTCTTTTACTTCCGGCGAAAACAATACATCAGACAGGCAGGAATTTGCAGACAATGCAGAAACTTCCAGCCAGCAGAGTTCCGACGAATTTTCCGGCAATGAACCTGCCGCATAATTACTGTCTCAAAAGAAAGGATAACCTGTTATGAATAATCTTAAACAACAAAAACCATTTTTCCTGTACATTGTTATTGTCATCCTTGCTGTCATAGTCGTTGCGCTTGGCGGACTGACCTTGCATTCTCTCAATACTCTGGCATCACTTCAGTTCAAAGTCAGCGAACTTCAAAGTACTGTTCAGGAAATGACCGAAACTTCTGCCAGCCTTATCGCTCAGGCAGAGCAGCTTTCAGATCTTCAGGAAGAGAACCGGCAGTTTTCCTCCGACACTGTTTCTGCCGAAACTGAAACCACAGAAGAGGGGACACTCTCTCCTTCTCATTCATCTGAGAATGCTTCCGCAGAAACTGCAGCCGATGAAAGCCTGAACAATCTGCTTTCTCAGGTAAGAACACTCCTTCCTCAGGATAATGGAAACTGGTCTGTCTATGTCTGCAACCTTATAAAAAACACTGAAGGCACTATTGACAATCAACCTATGCAGGCAGCCAGTCTCATTAAACTTTTCATTATGGGTGCTGTTTATGAAAATTATGACCAGCTCTGTCAGACCTATAGTGCCGATACACTGAACAGCTACCTTTCTCCTATGATCACTGTCAGTGACAATGATGCTGCAAATGCTCTTGTAAATATGCTTGGCGGCGGTGACGATTCAGCAGGCATGAATGCAGTCAATGCTTTTTGTCAGAATCATGGTTATACCAGTACTTCCATGGGACGTCTTCTTCTGCACAGTAATGAAGATGGTGACAATTATACTTCTGTAAATGACTGTGGACATTTTCTGAAGGAAATTTATCAGATCAATGCCGGTACAGCAGAAAATCCAACTCTTTCTCATGCAGATGCCATGTACTCTCTCCTCAAGATGCAGGAGCGCCGTAACAAAATACCTGCTGCTATGCCGGAGGGTGTCCGTGTTGCAAACAAAACCGGAGAGCTTGACAATGTTGAAAATGATGCCGGCATTATCTATAACTCAGCTAAAGGCATTGATCTCGTTGTATGTTTCATGTCTCAGAACCTGAGTAACACCGGCGATGCACAAAACACCATTGCACAGGATTCCCGTATGATCTACGGATATTACAACGAATAAACTGTTCCAAAATGTTTTTATTCCGGATTTCAACAGTCTTTATCCTCATAGGACATCTCCCATATATCCGCAAAGACTGCCAGCGGACAATCTGTGAGAAGACACATAAGTAAAAAACACTCATACGGATTTACTATATAAATTTCGCCCATTCCACACTTACGAAGAATCTTCTGTATTTCCTCAAGAAAATGGTGATATCTGTTATAAGGATCATCATCCTGCATCTCCTGTGAAACAATAAAAAACTCCAACGTAATCAGATCAAAACGTTCCACCGGAAATTTATGATTCATTATACTGTTGATTCTCTGTCTGCTAAATCTTTTCTGGCTGAAATGTTTTGCCAGAATGGAAGCAGACATTTTTTTCAGATTCCCCATCTTATTTACCGGAATCCCACTGCAGATGACTTTTTCCACATCAGAATCTGTAATATCAGAAATATTCCACACTTTATTGCGGTCTTTTTCCACCTCATCACCCTGATACATTCCGGCAATGATCTCCTTAGCATGCATCAGAAGGCGTACAAACTCCTGAAATGCCTGACTTTTCTCAGACATCGGATCATCTGCTCCTACTTTTACATATGATAAATATTTCAAGAGTTTCTCTTCATTATCCAGTATCAGAGCACCGGAATAAACTTTCGATGCTTCCGTATAATTCGGGTCAGGTTCCAGTTGTTCATACGCTTTCTTAAATTCTTCTGCCTTATGATATCCAAGCTGCATAGTATAACAATACCAGTAAATCACCTCATCCGGATTATGGAAATCAAAATCCTGTTCCCTCAATACCCGTGTCAGGAAATCAGAAACATCATCCGCACTCATACGAAGTCCGAAGCCAAGCAAAAATACTGTTTCTCTCTTGACAGAAGCCTGCGTCAGCCAGTTATTAACCAGTGATGTCAGTTTGGTAGATGTAGGATTCATCGATTTCGGCGTACAGGTTTCATGAAAAGACTCAATCACAATATCTCTGTAAACATCCTGCGTTACTTCGTTATATGGTTCCTCCAGCCCGGCTCGTTCATAAATATAGCGTTTGAGATGATCTCCAAAAGATACCAGTTCCATTTCTTTGTATAGATAATGAAAAATTACATCTGCATCTTCATCCTCAAATCCATCCAGACTGACTACCTGTCGAAATCTCTGTGCAGCCTTTCGTGTAAATTCAAAATCTTTGACGGAATCAAATGCAACTGTCTGTTCAAAATCCAAATCCTGCATACGGTTTTTCATAATCTGTCACCTTCATGTTTTACAAAAAATAATTCAATAATTTTCCAAACCAGCTTTTCTCCTGCTCTACAAGTTCGCAGAGTATCACTGTTATATTATCTCTTCCGCCCTTTATGAGTGCCCTTTCGACAAGAGTCTCCACCGTTTCAGCTACTGAGCTCTCTCTGCTGAGGATATCTGCAATCTCGCCATCTGAAAGCATATCTGTGATTCCATCTGAACAAATCAGATAACGTGTACCAATCTCAGCTTTTTTAGACACGATCGTAGGTTCAAGTCCCATATTTTCCTCAGAAATACCAAGATACTGTGTTAATGGAGGTTTAGCGAATCTCGAACTGCCCAGAACATGATCAAGCGAAAGCTGCTGCATCTGTCTCTCCTGGGAAATCTGGTAAATACGGCTGTCCCCTAAATTACAGGAACACACTGCTTCCTCTCCAAAGGTCAGCACTGCTGCTGTAGTCCCCATGCTGTTTATCTTATTTTCCTCTCCATACCTGCATACTGCATGATTCATCCGATAACACAGTTCATTCATAAATTTTTCCGGATTTTCTGAGGTTTCTTTCTTTTTTTCTTTATAATACTGGCCACAGGATTCTGCTGCAAGAAATGCTGCCATCTCTCCGCAGCTTTCCCCTCCCATTCCATCAAACACTGCAAAAAGAGGCGCATCTGCCTGTTTTACCCGTCCACTGCGGATATGACTCATTCCCTTGTTTTCTGAATCAAGGCTTTCACCACAGCACCAGAAATTATCCTCATTGTTATTACGTACTTTACCTATATGGCACGTATATGCATATTCAATCTGATACGCCATAGTCCTTCCTTTCTCAGGATGCAGATGTATTATCACCGGAGAGGTTTAACTGGCTCTTGTACTCATCCGCATAAGCCCAGTATTTTTCTCCTCTTGTTACATACTCCTTGCTGTCTGTCTCATTATCATGACAACGATTTTTGTCATCGATCCAACGGATCAGTTTACCATCTTCATAATAATATCTGTCTATTTTCTGCTCTCCGTCCTTCAGATCACTCAGAGTATTGTTATCTGCCCATATATAAGCAAAGAACAATTCATTATTCCAGTAATAATATTCTTCATAATAACCATCTTCTGACAAAGACGGGTAGATAAGAATCTTCATTACCTGCCAGCTTCCATCATTCCGCTGCCTCAGATAACTGATTTTCCCTTCCTCCTCAGATCCGATCCAGCTGTAATTATTCAGATTATCACTGATCTCCGTTGCCTGTGCCTGAATTTTTTCCAGAGTCTCCTGCAGCTGTTTATTTTCTGCACTTTGAACAGTCTCTGTGACTGATTGTTTCAGACGCTGCAATTCTGCATTTTCTTTCAAGAGCCAGATAAACACACCCACAACAATACAGACTGCTATCACCATCACGACAGCAGCCGCAAAAAGTGGCTCAAACTTCTGTCTTTTTTTCAGATGTTTCCTGCGATTCGAGGGAGAATTCGCATATGTCCTGGACTTTGTTTCCTGCAATACCCTTGTGCCCTCCGGCTCTTCCTCATATTCAGGAAACTGTTTTCCGGTCTTTTCAAAATCTGACACCATCACAGATTTTCTGATTTCCTGCATCTCCGGCTGTCCCGGATATAAAATCTGTTCCAGTGCCATTCGAAAATCCTCAGCACTTTCATAACGATCATGACGATCATAGGCACAGGCTCTGAGAATTACGTCTGCAAAAATCTCCCCTGCTTCTGCCGGCGGAGGCAGTTTCTCTCCTGCCATTCTCCTGTTCAACGCATCTTCCTTATCACGATAAGTTATCAGCTGCTTTTTGAGGCTGATAAAAGGAAGTCTGTTATGATTTCTTAATTTATAAAGTACAATTCCAAGAGAATAGATGTCTACCCTCGCATCGTATGCCTCTCCCTTGTACATTTCCGGTGCCATATAGGAAAAAGTACCCTTCTTGGATAACCCGCTCATTGTCCGGTCCAGTTCACGTGCAATTCCAAAATCTCCCAGTTTAAACTCACCGAACCTGGAAACGAAAATATTCTCTGGCTTAATATCTCTGTGGATAATATTCTGACACTGACAATATTCCAGTGCTTTACACAAATCAATTCCCAAATGTATTACATCTTCTTCTGTCAGTGCACGTCCCGCACAATAATCAAGAAAACTGGTAAGATATTCCATACGGATATAGATATCCCATCCTATATCATCCAGATATTCCACTACTTTATAATCTTCAACAGATACTACATGAGAATTGCCTCTGAAATATTCCATCGTATTTACTTCCTGGATACATTCCTCTACCAGGCTGTGAAAATATTCTTTCACCGACTGTTCGTCCGGACTCTCCGAACGAACACTGCTCAATTCTCCTGCATTCGAGGGAATTGTAATAACTTTGATCGCAGAATAAAAAGTCTTACCCTGTTCTGTGCGTCTGGCTTTGTATACCTTACCAAAAGAACCCTCGCCAATCTTCTCTACGATCTTCCACTCCGGCCACACAGAAACCGGAAGCTGTTTGTCCATCTATCTCCCCCCTCTCCTCTTACAATTTCAAGTTAAATAATTATAAATCTATATGTCAGGCGGATCCTCACAATCCTCATTCACCACCTGCTCTCAACTGAATGACTGCCTTGCAGTTTTTCAGAAAGAACTTACATCCATCAAAAACTTCCCTCTGGAAGTGCTATTAGTATAGCATGTTCATCTTCATCTGTCTGTAATTTTCTTTTTTCTTACATCTTTTTTCATACAATCTTTATATTTTTATAAAAGAAAAAAGAAGCTCCAGATTTACTTCTATCATAAATCTGGAACTTCTTTTGTTTTTTATTTATTCTTCTGTCAGATCAGTATCTTCATCATCAAGCAGGATCTCATCCTCTACGTCATCAGAAGCATCCTCTGCTTCTTCTTCCATAGTCAGCATTTCCTCATCTTCTACCGGTTCTTCCTCTGCAACAGGAGTTTCCTCCGGCATTCCGGTGTCCAGCTGAATATCTCTGTAACGTTTCAGACCTGTACCAGCAGGAATCAGCTTACCAATGATAACATTTTCTTTCAGACCTACCAGATGGTCAACTTTACCTTTAATAGCCGCTTCTGTCAGAACCTTGGTTGTCTCCTGGAAAGATGCAGCTGACAGGAAGGAATCTGTTGCCAGGGAAGCCTTGGTAATACCAAGCATAACCTGTTTTCCTTCTGCCGGTGTCTTGCCTTCTTTTTCGAGGTTTTCGTTAACTTCTTCAAATTCAAGAACATCAACAAGTGTACCTGGCAGGAATTCTGTATCTCCGTTTTCTTCGATACGGATTTTCTTCAGCATCTGACGAACCAGCACCTCAATATGCTTATCACTGATTTCTACACCCTGAAGGCGATATACTCTCTGAACTTCACGGATCATGTAATCCTGAACAGCACGAACACCTTTGATTCTCAGAATATCGTGTGGATTTACACTTCCTTCTGTCAGTTCATCACCTGCTTCAAGAATCTGTCCGTCTGTAATCTTGATACGGGATCCATAAGGAATCAGGTAAGTCTTGGAGTCACCATCCTCCGGATTGGTAACAATGATCTCACGTTTTTTCTTGGTATCATTAATGACTGCAACACCAGGGATTTCTGTGATGATAGCGAGACCTTTCGGTTTTCTTGCCTCAAAAAGCTCCTCAACTCGAGGAAGACCCTGTGTAATATCTCCACCGGCTACACCACCACTGTGGAATGTACGCATGGTAAGCTGTGTACCAGGCTCACCGATAGACTGTGCAGCAATAATACCAACAGATTCACCAACCTGAACTGCTTCTCCAGTTGCCATGTTTGCACCATAACATTTAGCGCAGACACCAACTTTGCACTTACAGGTAAGGATTGTACGAATCTTAACTTCTTCGATCGGACCACCATTAGCACTTACACCTTCGCTCATGATGCGGGCAGCACGTCTTGGTGTGATCATATGGTTTGCTTTTACAAGAACCTCTCCATCCTTATTTGTGATAGTCTCGCAGGCAAAACGTCCTGTGATACGCTCCTGAAGGTTCTCAATCTCTTCTTTACCATCCATGAATCCCTTGACATACATACCAGAAATTTCCGGTCTGTTTTCACAGCAGTCTGTTTCACGAACGATAAGTTCCTGTGATACGTCAACCATTCGTCTGGTCAGGTATCCGGAGTCGGCTGTACGAAGAGCAGTATCGGACATACCTTTACGTGCTCCGTGTGCAGACATGAAGTATTCCAGTACCTCAAGACCTTCACGGAAGTTTGACTTGATAGGAAGCTCAATGGTATGACCTGTTGTATCGGCCATCAGACCACGCATACCGGCAAGCTGTTTGATCTGCTTGTCAGAACCACGGGCACCGGAGTCGGCCATCATAAAGATGTTGTTATATTTATCAAGACCATTCAGGAGGGCTTTTGTAAGCTCATCGTCAGTCTTCTTCCATGTCTCAACAACTTCTTTGTAACGCTCTTCTTCTGTGATAAGACCACGTTTGTAGTTCTTTGTAATCTTATCAACGATATCCTGCGCATTTTTGATCATCTCAGGTTTCTGAGGCGGCACAGTCATATCAGAAATAGATACCGTCATTGCTGCACGGGTAGAATATTTGTATCCCATTGCCTTGATAGAGTCAAGCACCTCTGCGGTTTTGGTAGCGCCATGAGTATTGATAACTTTTTCAAGGATCTGTTTCAGCTGTTTTTTACCTACCAGGAAATCAACTTCCGGAAGAAGTTCGTTACCCGGGATATTTCTGTCTACAAAACCAAGATCCTGCGGAAGGATTTCGTTAAACAGGAAACGGCCAAGTGTAGATTCTACAGTTCCTGTCAGTTCAGTTCCATCTGACATTGTTTTTGTGCAACGTACATGAATTCTGGACTGTAAAGTGATAACTTTATTTTCATAAGCAAGAATTGCTTCGTTTATGCTCTTGAAGAATTTACCTTCACCCGGATTTCCTGGTCTTTCCTGTGTCAGGTAATAGATACCAAGAACCATATCCTGTGAAGGAACTGCCACAGGACCACCATCTGAAGGTTTCAGAAGGTTGTTTGGCGAAAGCAGCAGGAAACGGCACTCTGCCTGAGCTTCCTGAGAAAGCGGAAGATGAACAGCCATCTGGTCACCATCGAAGTCGGCGTTGAACGCAGTACAAACGAGCGGGTGAAGTTTAATAGCTTTACCTTCTACAAGGATTGGCTCAAATGCCTGGATACCCAGACGATGCAGTGTAGGTGCACGGTTCAGCATAACAGGATGTTCTTTGATAACATCTTCCAGTACATCCCATACCTCCGGCTGAAGTTTCTCTACCATTTTTTTGGCATTCTTGATATTATGAGAAGTTCCGTTTGCAACCAGTTCTTTCATAACGAAAGGTTTAAAAAGTTCGATTGCCATTTCTTTCGGAAGACCACACTGATAAATTTTCAGTTCAGGTCCAACAACGATAACAGAACGTCCGGAGTAGTCAACTCGTTTACCAAGAAGGTTCTGACGGAAACGTCCGGATTTACCTTTCAGCATATCAGAAAGAGATTTGAGAGCTCTGTTTCCAGGTCCTGTTACAGGACGGCCACGACGACCATTATCAATCAGCGCATCTACCGCTTCCTGAAGCATACGTTTTTCATTACGCACGATAATATCCGGTGCTCCAAGCTCCAGAAGACGTTTCAGACGGTTATTACGGTTAATGATCCTTCTGTACAGATCATTAAGGTCAGAAGTCGCAAAACGACCACCGTCAAGCTGTACCATAGGACGCAGATCCGGCGGAATAACCGGGATTGCTGTCATGATCATCCATTCCGGACGGTTTCCGGATTCACGGAAAGATTCTACAACTTCCAGTCTCTTGATGATTCTGGCGCGTTTCTGTCCGCTTGCATCTACCAGTTCTGTTTTAAGTTCCTCTGCATCCTTCTCAAGATCGATCGCCTTAAGAAGTTCCATAATGGATTCTGCTCCCATTCCAACACGGAAATTGTATCCATATGCCTCACGGGCATCCTGATACTCTTTCTCAGTGAGGACCTGTTTGTACTGAAGTCCGGAATCAGCCGGATCCAGTACAATATAATTTGCAAAATATAAAACTTTTTCCAATGTTCTCGGAGACAGGTCAAGAATCAGACCCATACGAGACGGAATACCTTTAAAATACCAGATATGAGATACCGGAGCTGCAAGCTCAATGTGTCCCATACGCTCTCTTCTTACAGAAGATTTGGTAACCTCTACGCCGCATCGATCGCAGACAACACCTTTATAACGGATTTTTTTGTATTTACCACAATGGCACTCCCAGTCCTTGCTAGGTCCAAAAATTCTTTCACAGAAAAGACCATCCTTCTCTGGTTTCAGAGTACGATAGTTGATGGTCTCAGGTTTTGTTACCTCACCTCTGGACCATTCTCTGATCTTCTCAGGGGACGCCAGTCCGATCTTGATGGCATCGAAAGTCATTGGCTGATATGTTTCATTGGTAGTTGTTGTTTCTGCCATGTATTCTTTCCCCTTTCTTACTTGTCGTCATCATCATCATAGGAATCGTCGAAGTCCAGAAAATCCTCTTCGTCCTCATCCTCTTCTACATCTACGAGTTCTTCGCCCTCGAATTCCTGTTTTGTATAACCATGTTTGCCAAAGGACTCTTCTTCTCTGTGATGTCTGCTGTCACCTTCGATTACAGAACGAAGATCTGTATCACCGTAATCTACAGTTTCCAGAAGATGTACTTCTGTATTGTCATCTTTGAGAACTTTGACATCAAGACCCAGAGACTGAAGTTCTTTAAGAAGTACCTTAAAGGATTCCGGAATACCTGGCTCAGGAATATTGTCACCTTTGATGATTGCCTCATAGGTCTTCACACGACCCACAACATCATCAGATTTCACAGTCAGAATCTCCTGCAGTGTGTAGGAAGCACCATATGCCTCCAGAGCCCAAACCTCCATCTCTCCAAAACGCTGTCCGCCGAACTGAGCTTTACCACCCAGAGGCTGCTGTGTTACGAGAGAGTATGGACCTGTTGAACGTGCATGGATCTTATCATCTACCAGATGATGCAGTTTCAGATAATGCATGTGACCGATAGTTACACGTCCATCGAAATATTCACCGGTACGTCCGTCACGAAGCTGAACTTTACCATCTCGGGAAATCGGAACACCTTTCCACAGTTCTCTGTGGGCTTTGTTCTCATCAAGATATTCCATAACATCAGGAGCAAGTGTATCCTGATATTTCGCACGGAATTCTTCAAAATCTTCAATATTTACATAATCATTTGCCAGTTCCAGTGTATCCTGGATATCAATTTCACTCGCGCCATCAAATACAGGTGTTGCAACATTGAAACCAAGTGCTTTGGCTGCAAGACTTAAGTGAATTTCCAGGACCTGTCCGATATTCATACGTGAAGGTACACCCAGTGGGTTCAGTACGATATCCAGCGGACGGCCGTTTGGAAGGAATGGCATATCTTCAACTGGAAGTACACGGGAAACAACACCCTTGTTACCATGACGACCAGCCATTTTGTCACCTACAGAAATCTTACGTTTCTGAGCAATATAAATACGAACTGACTGATTTACTCCAGGAGACAGTTCATCACCGTTCTCTCTTGTAAATACTTTGGCATCTACGATAATACCATATTCTCCATGCGGAACTTTGAGGGAAGTATCACGAACTTCTCTCGCCTTCTCACCGAAGATTGCACGCAGAAGACGTTCCTCTGCTGTCAGTTCTGTTTCTCCCTTAGGAGTAACCTTACCAACCAGGATATCACCGGCACGAACCTCTGCACCAATACGGATGATACCACGCTCATCCAGATCTTTCAGAGCATCATCACCAACACCCGGAACATCTCTTGTGATCTCTTCCGGTCCCAGCTTGGTATCTCTTGCTTCTGCTTCATATTCTTCCATATGAATAGAAGTATATACGTCGTTCTGTACCAGTCTTTCACTTAACAGAACGGCATCCTCGTAGTTATAACCTTCCCATGTCATAAATCCGATCAGCGGGTTCTTACCAAGGGCAAGTTCACCGTTTGCAGTAGACGGACCATCAGCAATAACCTGTCCTGCTTCTACATGCTCTCCCTGGAACACGATCGGCTTCTGGTTATAGCAGTTACTCTGGTTACTACGAAGGAATTTTGTAAGATGGTAATCATCTTTTGTTCCGTCATCATTCTTGATACTGATATCTGTAGAAGTAGAACGAAGAACAGTACCTGACTTCTTAGCCACAACACAAACACCGGAGTCAACAGCTGTTTTGGTTTCCATACCAGTTCCAACAACAGGAGCTTCTGTTGTAAGAAGCGGAACGGCCTGACGCTGCATGTTGGATCCCATCAGCGCACGGTTAGCATCGTCATTCTGAAGGAATGGAATCAATGCAGTAGCAACGGAAAATACCATCTTAGGCGATACGTCCATGTAGTCAAACATATGTCTCTCGTATTCCTGAGTTTCTTCACGGAAACGACCGGATACATTTTTGTGTACGAAATGACCTACTTCATCCAGCGGCTCATTCGCCTGTGCTACATGGTAATTATCTTCTTCATCTGCTGTCATATAAACAACATCATCTGTTACGATCGGATCGGTCGGATCTGTTTTATCAATTCTGCGGTATGGTGCCTCAATGAAACCATACTGATTAATTCTCGCATAAGATGCAAGAGAGTTGATCAAACCGATGTTAGGACCTTCAGGAGTCTCGATAGGGCACATACGTCCATAGTGAGAATAATGGACATCTCGTACCTCGAATCCGGCTCTGTCTCGTGACAGACCGCCAGGTCCCAGTGCAGAAAGACGTCTCTTGTGAGTCAGCTCACCAAGAGGGTTATTCTGATCCATAAACTGTGACAGCTGAGAAGAACCAAAGAACTCCTTAACTGCTGCAGTTACAGGTTTGATATTGATCAGGGACTGCGGAGAAATACTCTCTGTATCCTGAGTTGTCATACGCTCACGTACAACTCTTTCCAGTCTGGAAAGACCGATACGATACTGATTCTGAAGAAGTTCTCCTACAGAACGGATACGACGGTTACCCAGATGGTCGATATCATCATCATTACCAATACCATATTCCAGATGCATATTGTAGTTGATAGAAGCAAAAATATCTTCTTTTGTGATATGCTTAGGAATAAGATCATGGATATCTCTTACAATTGCAGCCTTAATATCTTCAAGGTTGTCATTTTCTTCCAGAATCTTCTCAAGAACCGGGTAATATACTAACTCTGTAACACCCAGATCCTTAGGATCACAGTCAAGCTCTACATATGAAGCAAGATCCACCATCATATTGGAAAGGACTTTGATCTTACGCTCCTCGCCCTGAATCCATACATATGGAACAGCTGCATTCTGGATCTGCTCTGCAAGAGCCATTGTAATATTGGTTCCTTCTTCTGCCAGGATTTCTCCTGTAGATGGATCCACAACAGCCTCTGCCAGTTTATGACCTGCAATACGTTTATTAAAATGAAGTTTTTTATTAAATTTATAACGTCCGACCTTGGCAAGATCATATCTTCTCGGGTCAAAGAACATTGCCATGATAAGGCTTTCTGCGCTCTCTACAGCCAGCGGCTCACCTGGACGGATCTTCTTATAAAGTTCCAGAAGACCTTCCTGATAGTTTGTAGAGGTATCCTTGGCAAAACTTGCAAGAATTTTCGGTTCTTCACCAAATAAATCGACGATTTCCGCATTGGTGCCGACACCAAGGGCACGAATCAGCACAGTGATCGGAACCTTTCTGGTTCTGTCCACACGCACATAGAAGATATCGTTGGAATCCGTTTCATATTCCAGCCATGCTCCTCTGTTGGGGATAACGGTACTGGAAAACAGCCTCTTACCAATCTTATCATGTGCAATTGCATAATAGATACCAGGGGAACGCACCAACTGGCTGACAATAACACGTTCTGCACCATTAATAACGAAAGTACCTGTCTCTGTCATTAACGGAAGATCTCCCATGAAGATCTCGTGTTCGTTGATTTCCTCTGTTTCTTTATTTATCAGTCGTACGCGAACCTTCAAAGGTGCCGCGTAAGTTACGTCACGTTCTTTGCACTGCTCAATGTTATATTTCGCATCTTTTGCATCGTACGTGAAATCGATGAATTCCAGGCTGAACTTTCCGCCATAATCCGCGATCGGAGAAATATCATCAAACACTTCTTTGAGGCCCTCATCGAGAAACCACTTATAGGAATCTTTCTGGACTTCAATCAAATTCGGCATTTCCAGAACTTCTTTTTGTCTCTGGTAGCTCATGCGCATGCTTTTTCCAGTTTTTACAGAACGAATTCTGTTTTTTTCCATTGACGTTTCACCCCTGTTTTTTTATTTATTTTACAACACGACCCTGTTTACGGTTTGAGATAAACAGGCATATCTTGCCATAATATAGCATTCTTCACTATAGCATAGCATTTTTAAGCTGTCAATAACTTTTTTTATTTTTTGCACAAAAATTTAGGGACACCATCAGGTGTCCCCGCATCACTTATTTCTTTAACAGAATTATTTAAGAGTGATCTTAGCGCCTTCTGCTTCAAGTTTTGTTTTGATGTCTTCAGCTTCTGCTTTGGATGCGCCTTCTTTAACAAGCTTCGGAGCACCGTCAACTACTGCTTTAGCTTCTTTCAGTCCAAGTCCGGTAACTTCACGAACAACTTTGATAACTTTAACTTTGTTCGGTCCAACTTCTGTCAGTTCTACGTCGAACTCATCTTTCTCTTCTGCTGCTTCAGCGCCTGCTCCAGCTGCTGCTACTACAACACCTGCTGCTGCGGATACACCGAATTCTTCTTCGCAAGCTTTTACGAGTTCATTTAATTCTAATACAGATAATTCTTTGATTGCTGCAATAAATTCTTCTGTTGTTAATTTTGCCATTTTAATTTCCTCCATTTATTAGATTTTATTATTTTTAGGATTCACAGCATATAAACTGCGAATTACGCTACGCTTCGTTTGCGTACTGCAAATCTGACTGTCTCAGATTTACTCTGCTGCTGCCTCTGTATCAGCACCACCCTGTGCCTCAGCGATCTGATTAAGCACACGAGCGAAGTTTGTGATAGGAGACTGAATGCTTCCAAGAAGTTTTCCAAGAAGTTCTTCTCTGGACGGGATCTGGGACAGAGCCTGGATTCCAGCCTGATCATTGTAGTTTCCTTCAACTACACCTGCGATCAGTTCAAGAGCCGGGAACTGTTTTGCATATTTAGCAAGGATTCTTGCCGGTGCTGTAGCATCTGTTTCGGAAATAGCCAGAGCGTTTGTTCCTTCCAGATGTGGGCAAAGGCTTTCACATGCTGTTCCTGCAAAAGCACGGTTCATCATAGTGTTTTTGTAAACTTTGTAATGAACACCAGCTTCTCTTAATTCCTTACGCAGAATTGTATCCTGTTCAACTGTAAGACCACTGTAGTTAACAAGAACTACTGCCTGTGCGTCTTTAATGCTGTTTGCGATTTCTTCTACGATTGGTTGTTTCAGTTCTACTTTTGCCATAAATGGTACACCTCCTTATAGATTTTGATATACCGCCGCGTCAAAAAAAAGCCTTACTGCATAACGACAGTAAGGTCTCATGTAATCTTTATATAGAATACTAAGTCCTCGGTAGGCGTTTTAATCCTTATGCCTTACGGCACCTACTGTCTTCGGCAGCGTTCTGTATGAGAATATCATATCATTTTTTATATGTCAAGTGTTATTTATGAAAAAAACAGATATTTTTTCAATGAAAAGATTTTAATTATCTTACTGACATGGTATAATTATATTACTTATGTCAACAATCTGACAAATAAAAATGGAGGAACTATGAACACTACGCAAATAATTCAGGATGTGTCTGCCCCTGAAATAAAAGGCAGCATTTCCGTAAAGATCTCATCACATCCTTCTCTGAAAGTGACTCTGACTCTCAGAGATTTTTCCTGTGAATCTTATACTTCTGTTCGCTTCCTTGCAATGAACAGCAGAACATTTGATTTCACTGAACTCCCATTTTCCAGAAACAACAGTCATTCCTTCACATTGGATCTGACCATTTTCCGGGAGCTGATGGAATTCAGAAGTGCCAGAAATTTTTTCCTTATTCTTGAATGTACCGACCCCTATGGCATAAACACCTTGTATTCTCTCATTCCGGACAACAACTTCCTTAATAACAAAAAATATCATATATTCACAGAACACTTTTACTTTCCGGAAGATACTTCTCCTGAACCTACCGAATATATTGGTATCCTCACTCCCAACAATGAACAGAAACTTATCATAAAACTGTGCAGCCGACGATTCCATATGGAAACACTCCTGTCCTGTAATTTTCACAGCCTCAAGATGAAAGACGGAAAACTTACTGTATGTTTTGATCTTGACAATAACCGGCACAAATATATAAAGACAGGACTTTTTTTCCGCAGCAAGCTTGAAGAAGATGCCGTTTCCTATGACTTTGTCACAGAAAACATAAAATCTCATGGAAATTTCCAGCGTGTCACAGTTTCCCTGAATCTCGGTGAGATTGAGTGGAAAAGTCTGTACTGGGATATTTTTATCCTTATACAGAATGCTGATAACGAAAGTGTCACAAAGCTTCCTATTTCCATGACTGCTCTTCAGCGAATGAAATTGAAATTCCTTTACAATGCATCTTACAAAACTGCTGAGAATTTCTATTTCTTTCCATATTATACAAGCAAGCGTACCCTTGCCTTTGTTAATCGCCAGAGAGAAAAATATGATGGAATGGATATTATATTCAAAGAATTCTTATCCGTTTTTCTTTACCGCATCGCAAAACCTTACTGGAAGCACAAACATATTTGTCTTGTATGCGAGAAATTTTCTTCCATGGCTCAGGATAACGGATATTACTTCTTTAAGCACTGCATGGATCAAAACGAGGAGGCTTTTCTTAATAAAAAGATTTACTATATTATAGATAAAGATTCTCCGGACCGCTCCAGGATAGAATCTTATTCTAACCGAATCCTGGACTTCATGTCCATACGGCATATGATCTATCTGCTCGCAGCCGACCTGATCGTCAGCTCCGATTCCAGATATCATACTTATGCCATGCAGTCCCGACACAGCATCTTTAACCGCTATATCAAAAAAATACCTTTTGTTTTCCTTCAACATGGTGTTATTGCGCTGAAGCGCGTAGATAATTTCTACGGAAAAGGAAAAAAAGGCGGCTGCAATCTTTTTGTTGTTTCAACAGGTAAAGAAAAACAGACGATCATTGATAACTTTGGATATGAGCCCGATGAGGTAATCAATACAGGACTTCCCCGCTGGGATGTACTGCAGGATAAATCCCAGGGAACTCGTGAAATTCTTATCATGCCTACATGGAGAAACTGGCTGGATTCCGTACCGGACAGGGATTTCGAGGAAAGTGATTATTTCCAATATTATATGGGACTTCTTAATTCCGAACGTCTCAGTCAGATTCTGGAAAAATATGACCTTCAGATTAATTTTTATCTTCATGCAAAATTTCAGGATTATGCGGATAACTTCAAATCCATCAGCAGCCGTATCCACCTGATCTCTTTTGGAGAAGTTGCTGTAAATGAAATGCTGATGCGCTGCCGTATGCTCATCACTGATTACTCCAGCGTCTGCTGGGATATTCTGTACCAGAACAAACCAAGTCTCTTCTATCAGTTTGATATTGAGAAATATAATGAAGCTCACGGAAGTTATATCGATATGGAAACAGAACTTTTTGGTGACAGAGCAGAGACAGAAAAACAGCTTCTGGATTTCCTGGAAGAAACTGTTCAGAATGATTTCCAGCTCAAACCTGAATACCAGAAAATGCGCAGCGAATATCTTCAGTTTAAAGATCATGATCACAGCAAACATATCTGTGAAGAGATCAAAAAACGTTTCTTTTAATCATAAAGCAGCAAAAAAGAGCACTTTGTGCTCTTTTTTGCTGCTTTATAAAGTTCGATCCGCCCAGCTTATGATCCCATTACTGATCCATGTTGAAAATTTATCGAAACGCACTATCCTGCGCACAACATCCAGCAGAACAGATATTGCCAGACAAACTCCCAAAATAAAAATCCATATAACTGCTGCATATTTCAGAGAATATGTAAAATCCCGAAGCCATACTGCCCTTATGAATGTATGAATATAGAAAATATTAGCAGAATGTTTTCCTATAAATCCCAGAATCTGACGTATCCCCGGTATTTCGATCACAAACTCATATGCCCAGTAAATAAACACTACCGGTATCATGCCATTAAGCAAAAACTCAAAATGCTCTGTTCCCCATCGCATATTAAATATTCTGCAGAGAATATACAACACAGCTGTACTCAGAATAAACTTTAACAGTTTATTTAAAACTGTATTTTTCACAATATGAAATGCCTTAAGCCGTTCCAGTACCTTCTGATCCGCAAAACAGACTGCCAGCGGTGCCACGAACAGATACTTCGTAAGATGTACATGTTTTTCCAGCATAAAGCTGCCCAAAATCAAAAACATAAAAACCATCAGCCATCCATATTTCTTATAAACTCTGACCAGAAAAGGCATAAAGAAAATCAGCAGGATCTCAAGACTTAAATACCACCATGTATTAATCTGCATCTGTACTCCAAAAAGATGTCCCAGACCAAGAAAATCCATTCCCGCATTGACCAGATTAACAAGAATTCCATTCCTGTACCTGGACGTATGTGTCAGATATGTAACTCCCGTGCAAAATAAAAACGGCAGCGCAAACGAAAGTACAAGTTTCACATAGCGTTTCAGAACAAACAGGGTAGCTTCATGTCCTGTAAACTCATATTCCTTATACTGCGCTTTCATAGACAGGGTAAGACCATATACTGACAAAAAAGCAAAAATCCCGACACAATTAACCATTACGCGACAAATTTCCATTGCAGCGGCCTCTGACAATGGCCAGAAATCCACTGGATAACCATACATTCGATCCTTTGCAGAAAAACTGTGATAAAGAATCAGAAATATAACAGCAATTCCCTTTACTGCAGTGGTATTCTCTTTGGTAAATTTCAGTTTTTTCTCCATTCAATTCCCCTCATATTCATCATTTCACTTCATTCTATCTCAGTTCTTTATCTATTGTCAATCTGTTTACTGTTCACAGCAACTTGCAAATTCTCTGCTGCTTCTGTATAATTTTATGATATCAGCCACGGCAAAGCTGCCAGGCAATCCGCAAAAACAAAAAAGGGGATCCCCATGAAGCGCTCATTACAGATAACTCATATCAGAATAAAGAAACAACAGCTTTATCTCACAGTTTCACTTCCTTCAGATGCTGCGAAGTTCCAGGCAGAACTTTTTTGTCAGGACGCTTCCCATACTTACCGGCATCCGCTTCCGTGTATTTATCAAAATACCCAGAAGATGATTTTTCTCATTAATACCGATCTGTTGGAACACGGCGAAAATGACTGGTGCCTGAATCTCTATTCCGACACCTGTCCGGAACCCTGGCTCCCGATTCTTGGAGGCAGGCTGCGAATCAAACTTATCCTCGGAACTTATTGCATCAAACAAAAGGATTCTGTTTTTTTTCCGATGGGAAGCACAGGCCATCGTTTCATTCTGAGAAGCCGTCCTGTAAAAACATACGACAGGCCTCTCTTTCGCTTCAAAGAACTTGCTGCTTTCGGACTTGGAAAACTATTAAATCCTCTTTGGAAAAAGCGTCATATCTGGCTCATTTATGAAAAATACTGTATTTCTGCTCAGGATAACGGCTTTTGTTTCTTCCAGTATTGTATGGAAAATCTTTCTCCCGAAGAAAAAAAGAACATTTTCTTTATACTGGACAAATCCTCTCCGCAATGGTCATCAGCGTGTAAATACAGTTCCAATATTGTTCCGTTTTTAAGCTTCCGGCATCTTCTGTATCTGTTAACGGCAAACTTATACGTTGCCTCGGACAGCCGGCTTCATGCATTTGCCTGGAAGCCAATGCCAAATCTGATTTCCCGCGAGATCAATAAACACGATATTTATTTTCTCCAGCATGGTGTTCTTGCATTAAAACGAGTGGAGGATCTTTTTGGAATCAACGGTACAAGTTCCATGACCTATTTCACAGCTTCCTCTGAAATAGAAAAGGCCATTATCGAACAGGATTTTGGCTATAAACCTGAACAGATTCCCATAACCGGACTCAGCCGATGGGATGTCCTCAAAGACAAGTCTGACCCTGCACATCCTTCTATTCTTGTCATGCCTACATGGAGAAGCTGGCTGGAAGATCAGGGGGATGAGAACTTCCGTCAGAGCGACTATTATAAAGAATACACATCCCTTTTAAACGATCAGAAACTTCGGGAATTTTTACATCAGACACATGCAGAATTAATTTTTTATATTCACCCAAAACTCCGGGAATACATCTCTTCTTTCCATGCAGAAGACCCTCAGATAAAACTGATTCCCTTCGGCAGCATTTCCATGAAACAGCTCATCATGAAATGTTCCATGCTGATCACAGACTACTCCAGTGTATCATGGGATGTTTATTACCTGGGCAAACCTGTTTTATTTTATCAGTTCGACCTGAGAAAATACAACGAAACTACCGGAAGCTATATCGACATGGAAACAGAACTCTTCGGTGAACGCTGCATGACAAGAACAGATCTGCTCAATAAGATTTTTGAATATACCGAAAATAATTTTAAAGAAAAACCACAATATGCCAAAATGAGGCAAAAATACTTTGCCTATCATGATCACAACAATCGCAGACGAACTTATAAATTTATAAAAGACCAGGGCTATTAACACCCTGGTCTTTCCTATTTTATCAGTTCTGTTAAAATCTTTATGAAAAAGATCACAATAACAACTACCATGATCGGTTTTACAATCTTACTTCCCTTGCTTGTAAAACAATGACTTCCCAGATAATTTCCTGCCATATTACAGCATCCTGCAGCAACTCCAAGAGGAATATATGCCGCACCATTAAACAGAAATACAGCAAGTGCAGAAAGATTTGTAGTCAGATTGATTGCCTTTGTTGTTCCGGCTGCGTCGTGCAGAGACAGGTGACAGAAAGCTGTAAACAACAGCATCAGAAATGTACCTGTGCCTGGTCCGTAAATTCCATCATAAATTCCTATCCCAAATGCAATTCCAATACATTTCAGGATCAGGTTCAAATTTACTTCATCCAGAACCTCATAATCCGGATTTTCCTGAAGAGCCTTACTTCTCAGTACATAAAAAAGAATAACCGGCAATACTATCAGCATAGCGATTTTTAATATTCTTTCATCGATTCTTAAAGTAAATTCTGCTCCAAGTGATGAACCGACAACAGCAGCTATGATAGCCGGCACACAGATTTTCCACTTCATAAATCCCTGACGCAAATAATAAAAAGTGGAAACCGTCGTTCCCATGGCACTGCTGATCTTATTTGTTGCAATTGCTGTATGCGCCGGAAGTCCTACTATCATATATGCCGGCAGCGAGATCAGACCTCCGCCTCCTGCAATAGAATCCACAAATCCCGCCAGAAACACAAAAAAGCATACAACCAGATAAACTAAAACTATATTTTCTCCCATAACTCTCCTCGTTTATTTTCTCTCTGAAAGCAAAGTCGGATTCAGAAACTGTACGTACTCCTCACCCAGCACTTCTCTCAGGAAATCCACATATTCCTGAAATGTAAGTTCGCCATTGGGTGTAAGGATTTCAAAATCCGTATCATATACATTTGCAAATAATCCTGTTTCTTTCAGCCCATTTCGCAGATAAAAATCCTTTCTCCTTTTGCGGTCCTGTGCATTGTCTGCGTTCTCATCCTGCGTTTCAATCTCAAAAATATATTTCTGATCTTCAAAATGTGAAAGCAGGATTTCCAGCCCTTTACTTCCATAACCGCCGCTTCGTTTCTCCGGTAAGACAGCATAATAATCAAGAAGTACGTAATCTCCGCTGTGCAGGTTAATGGCAAGTCCTACGAACTCGCCCTCTTCCACCAACGCATTCATTTCCATCTTACCGTCTTTGACAAGCTGCTCCATCACATACATTGGCTTTTTTTCCTGTTCCGGAAAGGCGGCCTCATATAATTCATACAACTGTTCTTTATATTGCCTTCCCTCATCATCAATGTTCATTAATTTCATAGTTTTCCTGCTCCTGTTTTTAATTGCTGATCATATCCGGCCAGGAAAGAATTTCTTCTGAAATTTCAGTCTCATAATCTCCTTCAATATCCTGACTTCTTCCTGCCTCATAAATATTTGTTTCTGCCCCCCAGATATTATCGTAATATTCCCATACATGGAATTTCAGACCACGGAACATAAAATCCAGACTTCCACATCCATCTTCTTCTGTATATTCATATTTAATATTTTTGGCTCTTAACGCATCCTGTACTTTTTCTAATCTCATCTCTATCTCCCGTTCCTCGCATTTATTTCTCTGTGAAATACGCCTACTATTATATGAAAAATCCGCAGGAAAAGCAAGTTTATCTACTTGCAGATAATTCTGGAATGTTTTATGATAATAAAAACTAAAAATGTAAGGAAGTATACGACTATGACTACCAAAATGGTTTTCCACGGAAGTGATATAGAAAAAATCTGCAGCTATTATCATTTAAATAAAGAAGATATCATAAAATTCGGAGCAAATGTAAATCCACTTGGACTTTCATCCGGTGTGCGAGAAGCGCTTGCCTCCCATATAGATCTTTTTTCTTCTTATCCTGACCGTAATTATACAAGTCTCCGTAATACAATTTCTGAATACTGCCATATTCCGGCTGATTTTATACTTCCCGGAAACGGCTCCAGTGAACTGATCGCTCTGTTGATCCAGGAAAAGGCACCCAGACATACTCTGATCCTCGGACCTACTTATTCTGAATACTCACGTGAACTTTCTTTCTCCGGAAGCACGCAGGAATATTATCATCTGCAGGAGGAACAGGATTTCTGTCTGGATGTTGATGATCTCTGCAGAACACTCGAAGATAATTATGATTTTCTTATCCTCTGCAACCCCAACAATCCAACTTCCTCTGCAATTCCACAGGAAGATCTCAGAAAACTGCTCACATTCTGCAGCAATCATAACATTTTTGTAATGATCGATGAGACCTATGTTGAATTTGCACCGGACATTGATAAAATCACTGCTGTTCCACTCACAAAAGATTTTTCCAATCTCATGGTGCTGCGAGGTGTTTCCAAATTTTATGCTGCTCCGGGAATGCGTCTTGGATATGGCATTACCGGAAATATGGAGTTTCTTGCCCGGATGAGAGAGAAACAGACACCATGGTCCCTCAACAGTCTTGGTGCCTATGCCGGAGAATTAATGTTCAAAGATCAGGAGTATATCCAGAAGACCAGAAAGCTGATTCTTTCTGAAAGGGACAAACTTTACAAAGAACTGAAAAAAATCCCAACATACAAAGTTTATCCTGCATACGCAAACTTTCTGCTGCTCAAGATCCAAAAAGCAGGTCTTACCTCATCCGATGTCTTCGAGGCCTGCATCAGACAGGGACTTATGATTCGTGACTGTGCCTCTTTCCAGTGTCTGGATGGAGAATTCATCCGTTTCTGCATCATGATGCCAGAAGACAATGCCCGTTTACTCAATGTATTAAAGCAGCTGTAACCCAGCTGCTTTTTTCATCTCACCATATGAAGATATTTTTCTTTTGTAGCCAGTCCGCCCCGGATATGCCGTTCCTGCTTATTTACATCCAGGATCTTCCTCACTTCTGCTGCCAGAGAAGGATTGATCGTTCTCAGTCGTTCAGCACAGTCTTTATGTACCGTACTCTTACTTATCCCAAATTTCTTTGCCGCCTGACGTACTGTAGCACGGGTTTCAATTATGTAACACGCGACTTCCACTGCCCGCTCTTCAATATAATCTTTCAAAGGAAAATCCCCCGAGATCACTGTTTTTACAGTGTATGCGGGGGATTCTTACAGACATTCCTTATTTTTTAATTCAATGAAATTTCATCGATCAGTTTCAGTTCCTCTTTTGTAAATGGAGCACAGCTGACTGCCTTTATATTATCAAGAATCTGCTGTGGCTTGGATGCACCGATCAGCACACTCGTTACCTCTTCCTTCTGCAGCAGCCATCCAAGTGCCATATCTGCGAGCTTCTCTCCACGCTGTGATGCCAGTTCATTCAGCCTGCGTATCTGATCAAGTCTGTGCATATCAAGCGTACTTTCTTTGAGAAATCTTCCATCTGTACGTATACGACTGTCTTTTGGAATCCCTTCCAGATAGCGGTCCGTCAACTGTCCCTGCGCAAGAGGACTGAAGGTAATAAGTCCTTTCTTCAGAATTCCTGTTGTTTTCTTCAGTCCATTTTTTTCTACCGTTCTGTCAAAGATAGAATAGCGGTTCTGATTGATCACAAACGGACAATGCAGATCTTTGAGAATTGAAGCTGCTTCACTCAATGTTTTTCCATCATAGTTGGAAAGTCCGACATACAGTGCTTTTCCACTCTGTACAGCACTTGCCAGTGCCCCCATCGTTTCTTCCAGCGGCGTAGCCGGATCCATTCTGTGATGATAAAAAATATCCACATATTCCAGTCCCATACGTTTCAGGCTCTGATCCAGACTTGAAAGAAGATATTTACGACTTCCCCAGTTACCATAAGGACCATCCCACATCTCATAGCCGGCCTTTGTCGTGATGATCAGCTCATCACGGTAAATTCCCAGATCCTCTTTCAGGATTCTGCCGAAATTCTTCTCCGCACTTCCCGGTTCCGGACCATAATTATTTGCCAGATCAAACTGCGTAATTCCATTATCAAAAGCTGTGAAGCAAAGCTTTTTCATATTTTCAAATTTCGCGGTATCGCCAAAATTATGCCATAACCCCAGCGATACTTTCGGAAGCATCAGTCCACTGTTTCCACAGTGGCTGTATTCCATCGTTGTATATCTGTCCTTTGATGCAGTGTACATATCTTTTCCTCCCGCTGTGTATTTTTGTATTCCTGCAGCTGTTCAACACCTTCGCAGTTACAGCTTTCTTTTATACAAGATTATCACTTAAAGCATACTTGAAGTCAAGAGTAACTATTTCATAGCCAGTCAGATATTCACTATTGAGTAAAATTATCAATAATGTTAAAATAGAAAAAAATGTACCGACTACGGAATCTGTGCATTTGCAGAAAGACAAAACCGGAGACAAAAATGTTGAATATCGCAGAATTAGAAAATCAATTATTTAAAATGCAGGATCTGAAATACCGGGATTTTCACAGCAGGCTAATGCCGGGAATTGCCCCGGAAACAATCATAGGAATAAGGACACCAATTCTCCGCAAATTTACGAAAGAATTTGCCCAAACACCCGATTCGGAGAAATTTCTTGCCCAGCTTCCGCACCGATACTATGAAGAAAATAATATGCATATGATGATCATTACCGCTATTCCTGATTATGAGAGATGTCTTGCTGAGATCCAAAGGTTTCTTCCATATATAGACAACTGGGCAACCTGTGATTTTCCTGCCCCGAAATGTTTTGCAGAACATCGCGAGGAACTTCTGCCAGTAATACAGAACTGGATCGTATCAGACAAAACTTATACCGTTCGATACGGAATCGGCCTGCTGATGAGACTATATCTGGATGATGCTTTTCAACCAGAATATCTGGAACTGGCAGCCAATATAAACTCTGATGAATATTATGTAAATATGATGATTTCCTGGTATCTGGCAACAGCTCTTGCAAAGCAATGGACTGCAGCAATTCCATATCTGGAAGAACGACGACTCTCCGAATGGGTACACAAAAAAACGATTCAAAAAGCCATTGAAAGCTTCCGAATCTCACCGGAACAAAAACTATATCTAAAAAGCCTGCGGTAATTTCGCAGGTATATTTTTTGTATTTTCCCATAACTTTAGATAAGATCCATTCCGGAGTCTGCCATGTCAAAAAACAGAGAAAACTATTCTTCTCAGGCAGATATAACCATGCTGACACTGGTGATCCTTCTTACTGTTTTTGGCCTTGTCATTCTTCTCAGTGCAAGCGAATACAATGGCAGAGTCCGCTTTCATGACTCTGCCTATTACTTCAAAAAACAATTATTTGCCTCTGCACTCGGGCTGGGTGCTATGTATTTTATTTCCAGTATAGATTATCACTTTTTTGTCAGGCTCGCCCCGGCAGCATATCTTCTTTCCATGCTTCTCTCAACAGCCGTGCTTCTCTTTGGACAGGAAATCAATGGCTCAAAACGCTGGCTGAACCTTGGACCACTGTCTTTCCAGCCATCAGAATTTGCCAAAGTAGCTGTTGTTCTTTTTCTGACCTGGCAGATTGACTGTTCCAGAAAAAAGACCGATGGGTTCTGGTTTATGTGCAGAACTATGCTTACTCTGCTCCCCGTTGTCGGTCTGGTTGGCTCCAATAACCTGAGTACAGCAATCATCATTCTTGGAATCGGTGTTATTCTGATTTTTGTTTCCTCACCTCATTATCTCCAGTTCATTGCTCTCGGCAGTGCCGGCATTGGTTTCATTGCCATTTTTCTGGCTGCCGAAAGCTATCGCCTTGAACGTCTGGCAATCTGGCGCGATCCGGAAAAATATGAAAAAGGGTTTCAGACTATCCAGGGACTATATGCAATCGGAAGTGGCGGACTTTTTGGACGAGGGCTGGGAGACAGTATACAAAAACTGGGCTTCGTACCCGAAGCCCAGAATGATATGATCTATTCTATTATCTGCGAAGAATTCGGTCTCGTCGGAGCCATTCTTCTGATTTCTGTTTTTGGTCTGCTGCTCTGGAGGCTCTGTGTCATCTCCATGCACAGCACTGATCTTTCCGGCACACTTCTGGCTGCCGGGATCATGGGACACCTGGCAATTCAGGTCATACTGAATATCGCCGTTGTCACCAATACAATACCCAACACCGGAATCACTCTGCCCTTTATAAGCTACGGAGGCACTTCCATCGTCTTCCTTCTCGGTGAAATGGGTCTGGCACTAAATGTCAGCCGATGTCAAAAATAACATTCCCAAAGATAAGCAACTAATGTCTGTTAAAAGATCAGACCTCCCACAAGATAAACCACAAATGCTGCCAGCCATGCGATCACACATTGTCCGATCACAACACCTGCCGCCCATTTACTGCCAAGTTCTCTCTTGATAGAAGCAATAGCCGCTACACAAGGTGTATACAGAAGACAGAATGTCAGAAGACTTGCTGCTGAAAGCGGTGTAATACTATCCAGCAACGCTGCTGTATTTCCAAACAGGATAGATAATGTGGAAACAACGCTTTCTTTTGCCATAAATCCTGTGATCAACGCTGTTGATATCCTCCAGTCACCAAATCCCATCGGTTTGAATATCGGTGCTACAACGCTTGCCACCATAGCAAGGATACTGTCTTTTGAGTCCGTCACAATACTCAGATGAGAATTAAATGTCTGCAAAAACCAGATGATCAATGTTGCCATAAAGATAACAGTGAATGCTCTCTGTAAAAAATCCTTTGCTTTGTCCCACAACAGATGTCCTACATTCTTTGCTCCAGGCATACGATAATTCGGAAGTTCCATAACAAAAGGAACAGCCTCTCCACTGAACAAAGTACTTCTCATCAGAAGGGCCATCAGAATCCCCATCAGAATTCCACCAAAATATAAGGCGATCATCACAATAGCACCATGCCCCGGGAAAAATGCTGCCGCAAAAAATGCATAGATGGGCAGCTTCGCAGAACAGCTCATAAACGGTGTCAGCATGATCGTCATCTTACGGTCTCTCTCTGACGGAAGTGTACGACTTGCCATAACACCTGGTACAGTACAGCCAAACCCTACCAGCATCGGCACGATACTTCTGCCGGAAAGTCCGATCTTACGAAGCAGTTTATCCATCACAAACGCAACTCTTGCCATATATCCACTGTCTTCCAGCAAAGACAGAAAGAAAAACAATGTTACGATGACCGGCAGGAAACTCAGCACACTTCCCACTCCATTAAATACTCCGTCAATCACCAGCGAATGCAGCACATCATTGACTCCGGCCGATGTCATCCAGCTGTCAACAAAATTTCCAAGTGCCGTGATTCCCATCTCGAGCAGATTTTGGAAAAATGCACCGATCACACTGAAGGTAAGGAAAAACACAAGTCCCATGATTCCGACAAAGCATGGAATTGCTGTATATTTTCCTGTAAGAATCCTGTCGATCTTTACACTGCGAAGATGTTCCTTACTTTCTTTGGGCTTCACCACAGTTTCATCGCAGACTCTCTCGATAAAATCAAAACGCATATGGGCAATCGCCGCCGCTCTGTCAAGTCCTCGCTCTTTTTCCATCTGCTGAATAATATGTTCCAGCATTTCCTTTTCATTCTGATCCAGCTTCAGGCTGTCCATGATCAGCTGATCTCCCTCTGCCAGCTTCGCTGCCGCAAATCGAACCGGAATCTCTGCTGCCTGGGCATGATCTTCAATCAGATGCATAATCGCATGTAGACATCTGTGGACTGCACCACCGTCTTCATTCGCATCACAGAAATCTATATTCTGTGGCTTCTCCTGATATTTTGCAACATGGAGTGCATG
>CAKRTP010000010.1 GCA_934402155.1 uncultured Blautia sp.
GGAAATCACCATCCCCTGTTGTACATTTTTCGAAAATCTACTATAATAACTATGTGAGGAAATCGGAAATACGATCCGGGAGGCAATATTATGAGTAGATTGAATAATCTTTACACAAAAATGATTGAATATTACAGAGGGAAGCCACAGCAGATCCAGCATTTCACGAAGGTACACAGTTTTGCAAAGCTGATCGGCGAGGAGGAGCACCTCGATGAGAAGATCTTGTATATTCTGGAGGCCGCGGCCTATGTTCACGATATTGGAATCCGCCCTGCGATGGAGAAATATGGCAGGGATGACGGACATCTTCAGGAGCAGGAAGGGCCGGCTGAGGCAGAGAAGATGATGAAACTTCTTGGATTTGAGCCGGAGGTGATTGAGAGAGTCTCTTACCTTGTGGGACACCATCATACATATACGGATATTGATGGAATTGATTACCAGATCCTTGTGGAGGCTGATTTCCTGGTGAATTATTTTGAGAATGGCATGAAGACGGAGACGATTCAGAAGAGTGTGAAAAAGATCTTCCGGACAGAGACCGGTAAATATATCGCAGCAGAGATGTTTTTTCCGGAGAAATTTCAGATGTCGGATACCTGGGCACAGGATGGACTTCAGGAACTGGATGATTTTATTGAGGCTCAGGGGATCTACATTCGTCAGTAGATGACCAGATATGGTAATAATAAACAGAGTGAGAGGACATAAGAAATGAGAGCGGAAGTTGTGGCAATGGATGCAGAGCATCTGAATATGGAAGCCATACAGAAAGCAGGAGAGATATTGAGGGAGGGAGGTCTTGTTGCCTTCCCGACGGAGACAGTTTATGGACTTGGGGGGAATGCCCTGGATCCGAAGGCATCTATGAAGATCTATGCGGCGAAGGGAAGACCTTCAGATAATCCGCTGATCGTGCATATCGCGGACATAGAGGATCTGGCAAAGATCACGACAGAAATTCCCGAGGGCGCACGTATTCTTGCAGAGAAATACTGGCCGGGACCGCTGACTATGATCCTGCCCAAGGCGGACAGTGTGCCGAAGGAGACTACAGGAGGGCTTGACAGCGTTGCGGTTCGTTTTCCGAGTGACCGTATTGCCCAGGAACTGATCAGGGCAGCAGGTGGTTTTGTGGCAGCACCGAGTGCCAACACATCAGGAAGACCAAGTCCTACTATGGCAGAGCATGTGGAGGAAGATCTGGGAGATGCCATTGAGATGATCATTGATGGCGGACAGGTTGGAATTGGTCTGGAATCTACGATCGTAGATTTTACAGAAGATGTTCCGGTAGTATTAAGACCTGGATATATTTCCCTGGAAATGCTCAAGGATACACTGGGGGATGTCAGGATGGACAGAGGTCTTCTGATTACAGACAGCAGCGTACATCCGAAGGCACCGGGAATGAAATATCGTCATTATGCACCGAAGGCAGATCTGTCAATAGTGGAAGGTCCACAGGCAGAAGTGGTCGGCTGCATCAACCGTCTGGTCAGTGAGGCATCAGAGAACGGACTGCAGGCAGGTATTATTGCGACTGATGAGACAAAGGCTCAGTATAAGAAAGGTCTGGTACTCAGTATTGGCAGCAGAGAAGAGGAAGAGACGATCGCACATCATCTGTATGAAGTGTTGAGAAACTTTGATGAGGCAGGGGTAAATGTGATCTACTCAGAGGCTTTTTATACACCGAGAATGGGACAGGCAATTATGAACCGGCTTCTTAAGGCAGCCGGACATAAAATTATTAAAACTCAGGAGGATTCATGAAATGATAGCATTAGGATGTGACCACGGCGGTTACGAACTGAAACAGGAGATCATCAAATATCTGGAGGCAAATAACCTTGAATATAAAGATTTTGGATGTGACAGTATGGAATCTACAGATTACCCGATCTATGCGAAAAGAGTAGCGATCGCAGTGCAGAGCGGAGACTGTGAAAAGGGTATTCTGATCTGCGGCACAGGAATCGGAATTTCTATTACAGCAAATAAATTTAAGGGAATCCGTGCGGCACTGTGTTCTGACTGTTTCAGTGCAGAGGCAACAAGACTTCACAATAACGCAAACATTCTGGCAATGGGCGGAAGAGTTGTAGGGCCGGGACTTGCAGTCAAGATTGCGGATACTTTCCTGAATACTCCGTTTTCTGAGGATGAACGTCATATCCGCAGAATCAAAATGATGGAAGAAGATACAGATATCGCTGATGTAAATCCGGAGATCTGAATGTAAAGCGATTGCTATTAGGGGTAATTGTAAGGGAGGTTTTTTCGTGGCAGTACATATTCAGAAAAGGCAGGGATACATTTCCTGGGATGAATATTTTATGGGAGTAGCCATGCTTTCAGGCATGAGATCCAAGGATCCGAATTCTCAGGTGGGAGCCTGTATCGTAAGTGAGGATAATAAAATCTTATCTATGGGATATAATGGTTTTCCGAAAGGATGCTCAGATGATGAATTTCCGTGGGCGCGAGAGGGAGATCCTCTGGATACGAAATATCTGTATGTCACGCACAGTGAGTTGAATGCAATTCTGAATTACAGAGGCGGAAGCCTGGAGGGAGCGAAACTTTATGTTTCTCTTTTTCCATGTAATGAATGTGCAAAAGCGATCATTCAGGCCGGGATCAAGACGATCGTCTATGACTGTGATAAATATGAAAATACACCGTCAGTGATCGCATCCAAGAGAATGCTGGATGCGGCTGGGGTACGTTATTACAGATACAAACGAACTGGCAGAGAGATACAGCTGACAGTCTGAGCTGCTGTGAACGGAGGGAATAGTGTTACTGTTCACAGGTAATATTCCGCGAGGTGTTTTGTCATGTATATGACAAAATCCCGAGACATACGGGGCAAAATCCCATCACCGAAGGTGATATGGAATGGATTTTGACCAAGTTACTGTGAACGGAGTGAACAGTAACGGAATAGTAAAGATTCACCTCTTGACAGCATCGGATATTTTTAATATTATAAATACGATCATATATTATGCAGGAGCGTATGACTCAGGCATAAGATAACGGCGATGAAGAGAATAGTACATGAGGAGCAATCTCAGAGAGAAACCCATATGGTGTGAGGGTTTTGTGCGTGAATCGTGGAACCGGCCTCGGAGCTCTGTATAAGTGAAGTACAGCGTATATCCAGCGTTAAGGGATCAGAGAGAGTAATTATTCAAGAATTGCTAATTAGGGTGGTACCGCCGAATATAGTCCTTCGGTCCCTTTACCGGGATCAGAGGACTTTTTTTATAAAAAAGCCTCTGTCCTGACAAAAACATTCAGAAAAGGAGAACGAATTATGGCAAAGAAATTAGTAGAAGCCATCACTTCCATGGAGGAAGATTTTGCACAGTGGTATACTGACGTTGTAAAAAAAGCAGAACTGTGCGGTTACACAAGTGTAAAAGGATGTATGTCGATCAAGCCGGCAGGCTATGCAATCTGGGAAAATATCCAGCATGAACTTGACCGCAGATTCAAAGAAACAGGTGTGCAGAATGTATATATGCCGATGTTTATTCCGGAATCTCTTCTTCAGAAAGAAAAAGACCATGTAGAAGGTTTTGCGCCAGAAGTAGCCTGGGTTACACACGGCGGACTGAATGAACTTCAGGAGCGTCTCTGTGTACGTCCTACTTCAGAAACTCTGTTCTGTGATTTTTATCAGAAAGATATCCAGTCCCACAGAGATCTTCCGAAGGTATACAACCAGTGGTGTTCTGTAGTTCGCTGGGAGAAAACAACACGTCCATTCCTCCGTTCCAGAGAGTTCCTGTGGCAGGAAGGACATACTGCTCATGCAACAGCAGAGGAAGCAGAGGAGAGAACGATCCAGATGCTGAATCTGTATGCAGACTTCTGTGAGGAAGTTCTTGCAATCCCGGTTGTCAAAGGACAGAAAACAGATAAAGAGAAATTTGCAGGTGCAGTAGCTACTTATACTATTGAGTCTCTGATGCATGATGGAAAGGCACTTCAGTCCGGAACAAGCCATAACTTTGGCGATGGCTTTGCAAAAGCATTCGGCATTCAGTACACAGATAAAGACAATACACTGAAATATGTACATCAGACTTCCTGGGGTATGACAACACGTATGATCGGTGCACTTATTATGGTTCACGGTGATAACAGCGGACTTGTTCTGCCTCCGAGAATCGCTCCGACTCAGGCTGTTATCATTCCGATCCAGCAGCGTAAGGAAGGCGTTCTTGAGAAAGCAGATGAACTGTTTGCAGCACTCAAAGCAGCTGGTATCCGTGTCAAAGTAGATGATACAGACAGAAGTCCGGGATTCAAATTCGCAGAACAGGAAATGAGAGGAATTCCGGTACGTATTGAGTGTGGACCGAAAGATATTGAGAATGGTCAGGCTGTAATCTGCCGTCGTGATACAAGAGAGAAGTATGTGGTTACATTTGAAGAACTGGCTGTTAAGGTTCAGGAAGTTCTGGATATCATGCAGAAAGAAATGCTGGAACGTGCACGTGCGCATCGTGATGCACATACCTATGTTGCAACAGATTACGAGGAATTCAAAGATACTATCAACAACAAACCGGGATTTGTTAAAGCTATGTGGTGTGGAAACCGCGAATGTGAAGACAAGATCAAAGAAGATGTTCAGGCTACATCCAGATGTATGCCGTTTGAGCAGGAACATTTGAGCGATGTCTGTGTATGCTGCGGAAAACCGGCAAAGAAGATGGTATACTGGGGAAGAGCATACTAATATGAAATTAACGATTCCATCCAATGCAGAAAAAATACTGCAGGTTTTAAATGAAAATGGTTATGAGGCTTATGTGGTCGGAGGCTGTGTCCGGGATTCTGTCCTGGGCAGGAATCCGAGTGATTGGGATATTACTACTTCCGCGTCACCATATCAGGTCAAAGAACTGTTTGCGCGGACAATAGATACGGGACTTCAGCATGGAACAGTTACAGTGATGATGGACAAGGAAGGCTATGAGATAACAACTTATCGAGTAGACGGAGATTATGAGGACGGTCGCCATCCAAAACAGGTAACGTTTACTTCCAGTCTGGAGGAGGATCTGAAGCGAAGAGATTTTACGATCAATGCCATGGCATATCATCCGAGGGAGGGGCTGGTAGACCTTTTTCACGGAATGGAGGATATGGAGAACAGGATCATTCGCTGCGTGGGAGATCCGATGGAGCGTTTTCATGAAGATGCCTTGCGTATTATGAGAGCAGTCCGGTTTTCTGCGCAGCTTGGTTTCGAAATAGAAGAACAGACAAGATCCGGGATCAGCAGCCTGGCAGAGAATCTTAAAAATGTCAGTGCAGAGAGGATTCAGGCAGAGCTTGTTAAGCTGCTTGTCTCTCCGCATCCGGATTATATGCGGGTGGCATATGAGACGGGGATCACAAGGGAGTTTCTGCCGGAGTTTGACAGATGTATGGAGACGGAGCAGAATACTCCGTATCACTGCTTTACTGTCGGAGAACATATCCTGCACAGTCTTCTTTATGTGGAGGCGGACAAGGTTCTTCGTCTGACAATGCTGCTGCATGACATTGCCAAACCTGTCATGAAGACGACGGATGGAAATGGCAGAGATCATTTCAAACTCCATGCGATAAAGGGAGAAGAAATGGCAAAGCAGATCCTCAGGCGGCTGAAATTTGATAACGATACGATCGCACAGGTTTCCAGGCTGATTCGCTATCATGATGACAGACCGGAGGGACAGATGAATTCTGTAAGAAGAGCGGTGAACCGTATTGGAGAAGACCTTTTTCCGTTGTATCTAAAGATACAGAAAGCAGACATGCTGGCGCAAAGTGAGTATTGTAGGGAAGAAAAAATCCGACGTCAGGAAAGTGTGAAAGCATGTTACGAAGAAATCCTCAAAAAACATCAGTGTATATCAATGAAGATGCTGGCTGTAAGCGGAAAAGACCTGATCCAGGCAGGATACAGACCGGGTCCGGAACTTGGAGAGATCCTGAACCGTCTTCTCGATCATGTTCTGGAAATCCCGGAAGATAATACAAAAGAAAAATTAATGTCACTGATCTGACACGTATGAGACTGTTGCAGCTGCAGAGAAAGCAGTGATGCGGCAGTCTTTTCTTTTGGGTATTTCTGCACTGCGGGGTACATAAGATAGAAAGTACAAAAATCAAGAGGGGGATTTTAATTTGTATGATTATGGACTCAGCACACTGGAACAGTACAGCCTGACACTGCTTTCCACATCCAGGATCAGGGGTGCACTTCTATGCAGGACGGAAGAGGGGATTTTTATCCTGAAAGAATTCAGGGGGACGGAAAAGAAGCTTCAGAAACAGCAGGAACTTCTGGAAAATCTTGGAAGGTCAGGGTGCAGAGTAGATGAATATTTCCCGAATAAGGAGGGGAACCTGGTGAGCAGAGATAAGGATGGCGTTCCCTACACACTGCAGTACTGGTATGAGGGAAAAGAATGTGATACCAGATCAGAAGAAGATATTTTAAGAAGCATACGTACACTCGCACAGATGCATAAATATATGAAAATTCCTCTGGTACAGGATTATATGGAAGAGTCGCTTGAGGAAATTTATCAGAGACATAATCAGGAACTTCGCAAGATAAGAAAATTTATCCGTAAAAAAGGTGCCTCCTGTCTGTTTGAAAAAATATATCTGGCAACAGTGGAAGACTATCTGGAAAAGGGAGAGGCGGCACTGGAACTTCTGAGAAAATCAGCATATTCGGAACTCAGAGAAGAAGTGAAGGAAAATGGGTGGGTATGTCACGGAGAATATAATCAGCATAATGTGCTGCTGACCAAAAAAGAGATATCAGTGACCAGCTTTGAACACTGGGGATTCGATGTGCAGATGGCGGATCTGTATCGTTTTATGAGAAAAATCCTTGAAAAATATAACTGGGATGTGTGTCTTGGGATGAAAATGCTTCGGGCTTATCATCAGAAAAAACGAATCACCCTGCAGGAATGGCAGAACCTTAAGATACGTTTCCTTTATCCGGAAAAATACTGGAAGCTGGCAAACTATTATTACTCACACAACAAGGCATGGATCTCTGAGAAAAATACACAAAAACTGGAGAAACTGACAGCTCAGAAAGAAGTCTGGGAGAATTTTGAAAGAAAATGTTTCGGAAATTATCCGTTTGATCGATTGGAACAGTAACAAAATAATTGGTAAATCTGACTGTAATTGTTGGGTTTTCTCTTCCTTTTTTATGCAGGGAGGTGTATAATATAAAACATCAGTGGTCTTTGAAAAAGACCAGAAATACACGATCAACAGGAGGATATCAGTATGGACTACAAAGAAGTATATGAGCAGTGGCTGTCCAACCCATACTTTGATGATGCGACAAAGGAAGAATTAAGAAAAATTTCAGAAGATGATAATGAGATCCAGGAACGTTTCTATATGGATCTTGAGTTTGGTACAGCAGGTCTTCGTGGAATCATCGGAGCCGGAACCAATCGTATGAATATCTATGTAGTAAGAAGAGCAACTCAGGGTCTTGCAAATTACATTGCAAAAGTTGACAAGAAGTCCCAGGGTGTGGCAATTGCATATGATTCCCGCCATATGTCTCCGGAATTTGCTCAGGAGGCAGCCCTCTGCCTTGCTGCAAATGGAATCAAAGCATATATCTTTGAATCACTGAGACCGACACCGGAGCTTTCTTTTGCAGTACGTCATCTTGGATGTGCAGCAGGTATCAATGTAACTGCCAGCCATAACCCGCCGGAATATAATGGTTACAAAGTATACTGGGAAGATGGAGCACAGATCACTCCGCCGCATGACAGTGGAATCATGGGAGAGGTTAAGTCAATCTCCGACTGGAATACAGTTAAGACAATGGACAAGGCAGAAGCAGAAAAAGCAGGTCTGTTCCAGGTGATCGGCAAAGAAGTTGATGATGCATATATGGAAGAACTTAAGAAACAGGTTCTTCATATGGATGCGATTGAAGCAGAAGGCAAAAATCTCAAAATCGTTTACTCACCTCTTCATGGAACAGGAAATATCCCGGCCAGAAGAATTCTCAAAGAACTTGGATTTGAGAATGTTTATGTTGTCAAAGAGCAGGAACTTCCGGATGGAGATTTCCCGACTGTAAGCTATCCGAACCCGGAGGCAGCAGAGGCATTTGAACTTGGTCTTAAACTTGCAAAAGAAGTAGATGCAGATCTGGTTCTGGCAACAGATCCGGATGCAGACCGTCTTGGTGTACGTGTCAAAGACAAGAACGGCGAGTATCATGATCTTACAGGAAATATGTCAGGATGTCTGCTTGCAAACTATGAGATCAGCCAGAAGAAGGCAATCAATGGAAGCCTTCCGGAAGATGGTGCACTGATCAAGACAATTGTTACAACTAATCTGGCAGACGCAATTGCCAAAGGATATGGTGTAAAACTGATTGAAGTTCTGACAGGATTCAAATTCATCGGACAGCAGATCCTTGGATTTGAGCAGAGCGGTAAGGGAAGCTATCTCTTTGGCTTCGAGGAAAGCTATGGCTGCCTGATCGGTACATATGCCAGAGATAAAGATGCGATTGTGGCCACAATGGCACTTTGCGAGGCTGCTGCATATTACAAAACTCAGGGCAAGACTCTCTGGGATGCAATGATCGAAATGTACGAACAGTTCGGCTATTACAAAGATGCGATCCAGTCAGTGACAATGAAGGGAATCGAGGGACTTCAGAAGATCCAGGAGATCATGAATTCTCTGCGCCAGAATCCGCCGAAAGAATTTGCAGGACACAAAGTTGTTGCCGTAAGAGACTATAAGGCTGACACAATCACAGATGTGGCAACAGGAGAGGTGAAACCTACAGGACTTCCGAATTCTAACGTTCTGTACTATGAACTGACAGATGATGCATGGGTATGTGTTCGTCCGTCCGGAACAGAACCGAAGGTTAAATTCTATTATGGTGTGAAGGGAACTTCTCTTGCCGATGCAGATGAGAAATCTGATATCATGGGCAAAGCAGTTCTCGATATGGTTGACTCCATGAAATAATCGGGTAACTGGTGTATGCAGGAATTTGACGAATTTATGGAAGTTGTCCGGGAAATCCGGAAGAAGTGTCCATGGGACAGTATACAGACACATGAAAGTCTGAAACCGTATCTTATGGAGGAAGCGGAGGAGGTCCTTGAGGGGATCGATCGTCTGGATACAGAGGGGGATAGCCGGAATCTTTGTGAGGAGCTTGGAGATGTCCTGTTTCAGGTGGCACTCCACAGTGTGATCGCAGAGGAAGAAGGACTGTTTACTGTTGAGGATGTGATCTCCGGTATAGAATTCAAGATGAAATTTCGCCATCCGAAGATATTTTCACCGGAGGATACAGAGGCCGTGTCTTTGTCATGGGAAGAATTGAAAGCCCGGGAAAGACAGCGTTTCCAAAAGCCCGAAAAGCCTTGACAATTTGACACAAAAGGTATATATATAGTAGATAGCGTGCATATGCCAGGAAGCATTACGCAATAAATAAGAAAGAGATTATTATTAGGAGGAAACACCATGAATAAAACAGAATTAGTAGCAGCAATGGCGAAAGAAACTAACCTTTCCAAGAAAGATGTAGAGGCAGTTTTAAAATCTTTCACCGACGTTGTAGCATCCGAATTAAAAAAAGGTGGAAAAATCCAGTTAGTAGGTTTTGGTACATTTGAAGTAAGCGAAAGAGCAGCAAGAGAAGGAAGAAATCCTCAGACTGGAGAAACAATGACAATCGCAGCTTCCAAGGCACCGAAATTCAAAGCAGGAAAGGCTCTGAAGGATCTGGTAAACGAATAATCACAGCGTATAGTTGGGGGGAACGTTAAGTTCCCCCATTTTTTGACCTGAAAAGAGGAGGAAACATGAGACTTGACAAATATTTGAAGATATCACGTCTGATCAAACGAAGAACTGTGGCAAATGAAGCCTGTGATGCAGGAAGGGTTCTTATTAATGACCGTCCGGCCAAAGCGTCAGCCCAGGTCAAGGCCGGCGACACGATTGAAATACAGTTTGGCGGCGGAAAGAATGTCAGAGTAGAGGTTCTTGATGTGAAAGATACTGTGCGAAAAGAAGATGCGGAGAATCTTTATAAATATCTCTGATACAAAAGCTTTCGGATCAGAGAAGGGAATCAGGGTCTATTTGAGAGGGCCACTACATAAAATTGAAATGTAATGGAACTACAGGAGGCAGATAGATGGAACAGACCGCTGCACGGCAGCCCCACAGACTGGTTCTCGAAAACCGGAGAAAAAGTACGATCTCAGGTGTTCAGGATGTTTGCTCGTTTAATGAAGAAGAGATTCTTTTGCTGACAGAAGAAGGAAAATTAAAAATCGTGGGAGAACAGCTTCATATAAGAAGACTGAATCTGGAAAAAGGAGAGACAGATATTGAGGGAAAAGTAAACAGTCTGATCTATCTGTCCAGAAATCCATCCCCCAAAAAAGACAGCCTGCTGAAACGGATGTTTCGCTAGAGATGAGTGGTTATATAGAAGCAGAAATTAAGCTGTTTTTGTGGGCAGCAGGAACAGGTGCGGTACTTTTGGCATTCTATAAGATCTTTGATCTTCTGCGGTGTATAATGCAGTGGAGGATGATGAGAGATTTTTTTGACCTTTTATACTGGGTTTTTGCAGGAAGTGCAGTATTTGCCGGAATTTATCAATATAATGAAGGCCGTTTGCGGCTGTTTTTGTTTGCGGCTGTCTTTTTCGGGGCTTTTTTGATGAATTCTTTGTTAAAGAGGTTGATATTTCTTGCTAAAAGAGGTAGAATTTCAGTAATCATGGAAAACCGCTTTTGTAAGTTTGAGAGAGGAAAGCAGATTGAAAAAGTCCCCAAAAAAGAAAAAAAACACAAAAATATTAAATAATTATCTTGGCATGGCTCTGATATCAGTAGTTGTTGTAATTCTTCTGGGAGCTCTCACATTGCAGAGTAAAGAGCTGAAAGTCAAGATCTCATCCTATGACACAAGGGCAGCTGAGTTAAGAACTACAATAGAGGAAGAACAGGATCGGACAAAAGAGATTGATGAAGAGAAGGAATATATGCAGACAGACGAGTATGTGGCAGAAGTCGCAAGGGAGCGTCTTGGACTTGTCAAGAGCAATGAGATTGTTTTTGAGGAGGAGAAATAGCGCATATTTTGAAGAAAACTTTTCTGGAACAGATGTCAGTATTTGACATATATTTTATAAAATCCCTTTTATAATTTCCCTTAATGAAGATATCAGGGGAGGGGAGAATATGCAGGAATGGATAATTGCCATGCTCGTGATCAGTATTCTGCTGATTTTGCGGGACATGGCAAAAACTGTTTTGAAGGGAAGAAAATCCAGAAAAGAAGAACCTTTTCCGTTATATGGAGAACATCCCCAGAAAGAGAAAGTAAAACGGTATGCGGCATCGTTTCAGAAACTTGCGGATACCTTTTATGGAATGCCCTACAAGAAAGAATATTTAAGCAATGCTCAGATTGAGCATATTATCCGGGAAACAGGCGAGAAGTCCTGTGGCAGCTGCTATCGGAGAGAACTTTGCTGGGATACTCAGTCGGAAGAGATGTACCGGTGTGCAGAAGCCATGATACGGGCGGCAGAGCAGGCTGATGAGGCAAAGACTGAGGAAATGCGAAGACACTGGAGTGAAGATTGCAGCAGATCGGCACAATATCTGTCAGTTTTACAGGAGCGTTTTCTGCAGGAAAGACGAGAAATGATCTGGGAAAATCGAATGATCGAGAGTCGCCTTGCAGTTGCTCAGCAGATGAATGAGATTTCGCAGATCATGGAGCAGGTTGCGGAGGATCTCTACGATATCAGTGCGGCTGAACCGGTATTTCAGGAAGAACTTACCAAAGCACTCAGAAGACGACATGTGATTCTGAGACGGGCCTGGGTCATGGACAAGGTAGAGGGACGCAGACAGATTTTTCTGACTATGCGGGCCAGAAGCGGGCAGTGTATTGCTGTGTCTGAGATCGCTCAGATTTTGTCGGGAATCTGTGAATGTACGATGACCTCATCACCGGGAAGCCGTTGTATTGTGAACCGGGATTTCCATACAGTTCATTTTGTGGAGGATGTCGGCTATCAGATGCTGTATGGTGTGGCAAAGCTTACCAGAGAAAAGGAAAAAGTTTCCGGAGATAATTATATCTGTCGTCAGGAAGACGGAGGAAAGTTTGTGATGTGCCTTTCTGACGGAATGGGTTCTGGAATGGATGCATGCAAAGAAAGTGAGATTGTGGTAGAATTACTGGAGCAGTTTATGGAATCGGGATTTTCGCAGGAAGCGGCTGCGAGAATGGTGAATTCTTCGCTTGTGCTGAATGGACGGGAAGGTATGTTTTCTACAGTTGATATCTGTGCAGTGGATCTTTATACGGGAATCTGTGAATTTCTTAAAGCGGGAGCGGCAGCTACTTTTATAAGGCGTGATCACTGGGTGGAGGCAATCGCGTCAGAGAGCCTTGCGGCAGGACTGGTACAGAGAATTGATTTTGACACGACTTCTCGTAAACTTTACCATGGAGACTGCCTTGTGATGATGTCAGATGGGGTGCTGGATGCACTTCCGGCAGAGCGTGAGGAGGAAACAATGAAGGAAATTATTCTGGATGTGCAGGAGAGTGCTCCGCGAGAGATCAGCAGAGGAATTCTGGAACGTGTACTTGGATACAGCGATTATCGTGCCAGAGATGATATGACAGTACTGGTTGCAAATGTGGTAAAAAAATAACCGATATGGATCAGGAGAATAAAGGTAACTGTTCACAGGTAATTGTGAATGGAGTGAACAGTAACGAATAAAGAATGAGGTAAATAGAGATGCAGCAGATAACATTGGACAAGGTTGGCAGATTTATCAGAGAAAACAGAATGATTCCGGAAAAGTGTGTGATCATAGCAGGTGTGTCTGGAGGAAATGATTCAATGGCCATGCTGCATCTTCTGAAGTCTTTGCAGGAAAAACTGAACTTTGGCCTTCGTGTAGTGCATGTGAATCACGGAATCAGAGGAGATGAGGCCAAAAGAGATCAGAATATAGTAGAGGATATATGCAGGCAGTGGGATATTCCCTGTAATGTTTATCAATATGATATACCGGATCTTGCTGCCAGATGGAAGCTTGGAGAGGAAGAAACAGGACGGATCGCCCGCAGGCAGGCATTTGACACCGAAAAAAAGAAATTCATAACAGAGCAGTGTTCCTGCAGGATCGCACTGGCACATAATAAAAACGATCTTGCGGAAACCATGCTGCATCACCTTGCGAGAGGAACCGGACTCAGGGGGCTTTGTTCGCTGAAACCGGTGAATGGAGAGGTGATGCGGCCTCTTTTGTGCCTGGAGAGAAGAGAAATTGATGATTATGTTGAAAGGTGCAGAATTCCCAGTGTTCTGGACAGTACAAATCTCGAAGATGAGTACACCAGAAACCGCATTCGCAGACATATCCTTCCTGTGTTGGAGAAGGAGGTCAATGCAAAAACAATAGAACATATGGCGGAAACTGCCAGAATATTCGCTCAGGCGGAAGAGTTTCTGACGGAGGAAGCAGAGAGATTGATAAGAGGCTGCCAGGAGCCGGATGGAAGTTATTGTCTGAGAGATGCTTTTTTTGAGAAAAAACAGATTCTCAGAAGCTATGGGATACGAGGGGCACTGGAGAATTTAAGCGGTCAGAGACGGGATATTTCACAGATCCACATCAGTCAGGTGGAAAATCTGTATTCCTGTCAGGTCAGCAAACAGATTTCTCTTCCGTATGAAATGGAAGCGGTCAGAGGCTATAATGGGGTGATTATCAGAAAGAAAAAAACAGAAAATCTCAAAAATCAGGAATACAAACAGGAAGAGAGTGTTCCTCTGCCGGCAGAGGGTGAAATAAAAACAGCGTTTGGATGCTTTGAGATGAGGACTTTTTCATATTCAGGAGAGAAGATTTTAGAAAAAAAGTATACGAAATGGTTTGATTGTGCTAAAATAAATAGCAGACTGTCTGTCCGTACACGGCAAAAGGGAGATTACCTTGTGATCAGTAAGGACGGCGGACGCAAGAAGCTGACCCGATGCATGATCGATGACAGAGTTCCAAAGGAGACCAGAGATCAGATTCCTCTGATCGCAGATGGGGAGGAAATTCTGTGGATCGTGGGAGGAAGGATCAGTGAACGATATAAGATTACTTCCTGTACAAGGAATATATTAGAAATCACATACCAAGGAGGAACCAGGATATGAGTGAGAAAATCAAGGTTTTACTGAGCGAAGAGGAAGTGGATGCAAGAATCCAGCAGGTAGCAGCCAAAATCAGTAAGGATTATGCAGGGAAAGAGATTCATCTGATCTGTGTACTGAAGGGCGGCGTATTCTTTACCTGCGAACTTGCAAAAAGAATTACAGTACCGGTATCCCTGGACTTTATGTCTGTCTCCAGCTATGGGGATGATACAAAATCCAGCGGAGTTGTCAAGATCGTAAAGGATCTGGATCAGCCGCTGATTGGCAAGGACGTACTGATTGTAGAAGATATCATCGATTCAGGAAGAACTTTAAGTTATCTGATCAAGATTCTTGAAGACAGACATCCAAACAGTATCCGTCTGTGTACTCTGCTCGACAAGCCGGAACGCAGAGTTAAGAAGGATGTCAATGTAGACTACTGCTGTTTCAATATTCCGGATGAGTTTGTTGTGGGATATGGGCTTGATTATGCTCAGAAATACAGAAATCTCCCATTTATCGGAGTAGTGGAATTTGACGGCGAGTGAAAGGAGATTCAGTTAAGTGAACAGACAGCCAGGCAAAATGGGTCTTTATCTGGTTTTAATCGTGATGCTGGTTGCAGGATATTTTTATCTGAACAACCAGGTGACATCCCAGAGTAATTATACTATGGAGAAACTGGAGCAGGCAGCACAGGACGGCAAGGTGACTTCTGCTTCTCTGTATCAGAACAGAGAAGTACCAACGGGATCTGTTACGGCAGAAATCAGCGGCGAAGGACAGAAAAAGGTTAATGTAACAGATGTAAATACTGCACAGGAGATTCTTGAGAAGTATGATATCCATCCGGATGTGAAGGATGTTCCACAGGAGAGTGTCTTTCTTACTGCATTTTTACCTGTGATCCTCACCGGAGTATTTATTCTTCTTATGTTTGTCATGATGAACAGACAGATGTCAGGAGGCGGCAGTAATTCCAAGATGATGAATTTTGGTAAAAGCCGTGCACGAATGATGCTTCCGGATGACAAAAAAGTAACATTCAGGGATGTGGCAGGTCTTCAGGAAGAGAAAGAAGATCTGGCAGAAGTTGTGGATTTTCTCAAATCTCCACAGAAATATACAGGCGTGGGAGCGAGAATCCCGAAAGGTGTCATCCTTGTAGGCCCTCCAGGAACAGGTAAGACTCTTCTTGCCAAAGCTGTGGCAGGAGAAGCGGGCGTTCCGTTTTTTTCAATTTCCGGTTCGGATTTTGTGGAGATGTTTGTAGGTGTCGGTGCATCGCGTGTCCGTGATCTTTTTGAGGAGGGCAAGAAGCATGCACCATGTATTATTTTTATTGATGAGATTGATGCAGTTGCAAGACAGCGTGGAACCGGTATGGGCGGCGGACATGATGAGAGAGAGCAGACTCTGAATCAGCTTCTTGTAGAGATGGACGGATTTGGAGTAAATGAGGGGATCATTGTCATAGCAGCTACCAACCGCGTGGATATTCTTGATCCGGCAATCCTGAGACCGGGGCGTTTTGACCGTAAGGTTGCTGTTGGCAGACCGGATGTCAAAGGTCGTGAGGAGATTCTTCGTGTTCATGCAAAGGATAAACCACTTGGAGAGGATGTTGATCTTGCACAGATCGCACAGACGACAGCTGGATTTACAGGTGCAGATCTTGCGAATCTTCTGAATGAAGCTGCGATCATGGCTGCCAAGGCAGCGCGTTCCTATGTTACACAGCAGGATATCAAACGTGCCTTTATCAAAGTTGGTATCGGTGCAGAGAAGCGAAGCAAGGTCATTTCTGACAAAGAAAAGAAGATTACAGCCTATCATGAGGCCGGACATGCGATCCTGTTCCATGTTCTTCCTGATATGGACCCGGTTTATACGATTTCAATCATTCCGACCGGTGTGGGAGCCGCCGGATATACCATGCCGCTTCCGGAAAATGATGAGATGTTCAATACAAAAGGCAAGATGCTTCAGGATATTACAACACTGCTTGGCGGCCGTGTTGCAGAGGAACTGATTTTTGGTGATATCACAACAGGTGCATCTAATGATATCAAACGTGCCACAGGAACCGCCCGTGCGATGGTCATGCAGTATGGTATGTCAGATAAACTTGGACTGATCGCTTACGGTGATGAAGGTGACGAAGTGTTTATCGGACGTGATCTGGCTCATACCAGAAGCTACAGCGAAGAGGTGGCCAAGGAAATCGACCAGGAAGTTCATGATATTATTGACAGATGTCATGATAATGCACGGGAGATCATCACCCAGCATATGGATGTACTTCACAGGTGTGCAGCCCTTCTTTTAGAGAAGGAAAAGGTACACAGAGAAGAGTTTGAGGCACTTTTTACATCGGAAAAAGTTGAACTCAAAAAATGAATATACAACATATACAAAAACAAGGTGTGAAATTTGTGAACTTTGTGCACACTTTTCGGTAGACGCATGGTACTATATACATCGTAAAAACCCCCCAATACATTATATAGTTTTTGCTACACCCCATAAGAAGAAATACCTTCTCCAAAAAAGACAGCTTATCCCGCTGTCTTTTTTACTTTGTCAAAATATTGCTGTAGTTGAGCAGCAGTATTTTGACGGTTTTTATATTGTGCTTTTGTAAATTATCAATTAGAATAGACATATGCTAAAGAATAAGGGGACTTTGAATATGGAATGGGAAAACGAAGACATTACCAGAAAGATGCAGTATATTCTGAATATGCGGCCGGTACTGAATAAGGATGCTTTTTTCAGCGACGGAACGAGATATTACAGAAATCCTGCAGAACCAAAGGCGGGGGAATCGGTAGTGATCAGTTTCCGGACCCAGAAAAACAATGTAGATGCAGTATATCTTGTATCTGGTGACAGAAAATACAAAATGAAAATTTATAAGACGGTCAAAGGCTTTGATTATTATGCGGCCAGGATCGTGATGCCGGATAAAGTATTTCGATATCATTTTGAAATCCTGTATGGCTGGGTGACGTGTTATTATAATCAACAGGGGGCCTGTACGGAAATACAGGAAAGAGAGGATTTTGAGATTTATCCGAACTTTCAGACACCGGACTGGGCAAAGGGCGCAGTCATGTATCAGATCTTTGTGGACCGTTTCTGTAATGGTGACAAGACAAATGATGTGCTGACGGATGAGTATTCTTATATTGGAGAACACTGTGAACAGGTGAAGAACTGGTCCAAGACACCTGCAGTTATGGGTGTACGGGAATTTTATGGCGGAGATCTTCAGGGTATTATGGATAAACTGGATTATCTCCAGGATCTTGGGGTGGAGGTCATATATCTGAATCCCATCTTTGTATCACCGAGCAATCATAAATATGATACACAGGATTATGATTATGTGGATCCGCATTATGGCAGGATCGTAGAGGATTGTGATGGACTTCTGGAACCGTGGGATCGTGAAAATACTCACGCAGCCAAATATATCAGGAGAGTTACAGATAAGAAGAATCTGGAGGCCAGCAACCGGCTTTTTGCCGAACTGGTGCAGGAACTTCATAAACGAGGGATGAAAGTCATTCTTGATGGTGTGTTTAATCACTGCGGATCTTTTAATAAGTGGATGGACCGTGAGCGGATCTATGAAGGCCAGGAGGGCTATGCACCGGGAGCATATATCTCTGCAGACAGTCCCTACCGTTATTTCTTTAATTTTAATGACGAGGGCAGATGGCCGTACAATCCGTCATATGATGGATGGTGGACACATGATACACTTCCGAAACTTAACTACGAAGGATCAAAGGAACTCTATGATTATGTGCTGGATATAGCACGTAAATGGGTTTCTGAGCCATATTGTATAGATGGATGGAGGCTGGATGTGGCGGCAGACCTTGGGCACAGTAATGAGTTCAACCATCAGTTCTGGAAAGATTTTCGAAAGGTGGTCAAGGACGCAAATCCGAATGCCCTGATCCTTGCAGAGCATTATGGCAACCCGGAGAGCTGGCTTAAGGGTGACGAATGGGATTCTGTCATGAACTATGATGCTTTTATGGAACCGGTGACATGGTTTCTGACCGGTATGGAGAAACACAGCGATGAATATCGGGAAGATTTGTATGGGAACAGTGATGCTTTTATCGGAGCTATGAAGACGCATATGAGTTCTCTTCATATGTCAGCACTTCATGTGGCAATGAATGAACTGTCAAACCACGATCATTCAAGATTCCTTACCAGAACGAACCGTCGTGTGGGAAGAGTTTCCTATGCGGGGGCACAGGCTGCTTCCGAAAATATCAACACAGCAGTTATGCGGGAAGCAATTGCGATTCAGATGACCTGGCCGGGAGCACCGACTGTTTATTACGGAGATGAGGCAGGTGTGTGTGGATTTACAGATCCGGATAACCGTCGGACATATCCATGGGGCTATGAAGATAAAGAACTGCTTGAATTTTACAAAAAAATGATCGCAATCCACAAGGAATACAGGATCCTGCGGACAGGATCACTTAAATTTCTGTGGAATGATTATCAAGGGCTGTGCTATGGCAGATTTTCTCATATTGAACAGATGATCGTTGTTCTGAACAACCGTGATGAAGGAAGAGAAGTTACGATCAAGGTCTGGCCGGCAGGAATCACCAGACTGGAAGAGGCTACGATGACCAGACTGATCCGCTCCAGCCAGGAAGGCTATACAGATCAGCCCAAAGATGTCATTGCCCGCGCAGGAATGCTAAATCTTTATCTGCCTCCGCGCAGTGTAACGCTGCTGCATCATAAAGATAAAATTTCATAGTTGTCAGATATACGAAGTTCGGATCTGTGAAAATATCACAGGTTCGGACTTTGTTTTTTTCTTGACAGAATATAAATGGTATGTTACGATAAGTATACTTTCACACAGTAGAGTGGCTATGTGATAAATTGAAAAACAACATTAAGAGGAGATAGAAATATGAAGAAAAAAGCAGTTGCATTAATGCTGAGTACAATTATGGCTATGGGAATGGTTTCTGCAGTAAGTGTGCAGGCAGGAGTGGCAGACAAGACTCTAATCGTTGGATTTGATGCAGAGTATCCTCCTTATGGATATATGGATGAGAACGGAGAGTATACGGGATTTGACCTGGAACTGGCACAGGCAGTATGTGATCTGGAGGGCTGGACCCTTGACAAAAAACCGATCAACTGGGATTCCAAGGATATGGAACTGAATTCAGGTTCTATTGACTGTATCTGGAATGGATTTACAATGAACGGAAGAGAAGATGACTATACCTTCTCTGTACCATATGTTGATAACAGTCAGGTGATCGTTGTGGCTGAGAATTCAGGTATTGACAAACTGACGGATCTGGCAGGCAAGACAGTTGGTGTTCAGGCAGCTTCCGCAGCACTTGATCTTCTCAAGAGCGAAGAAGAGGGTGGCCAGAAAGAACTGGCAGATACTTTTGGAGCACTGAACGAATTTGCCGATTACAATACTGCATTTACAGAACTGCAGGCAGGAGCACTGGATGCACTCGCAATTGATATTGGTGTCGCAAAATACCAGCTTAATTCCAGAGGAGAAGGATTTAAGATTCTTGATGAGACACTGAACACAGAGCAGTATGCAATCGGTTTCAAGAAAGGCAATGATGAGCTTTGCGATATTGTAAATGCAGATCTTCAGAAGCTGGCAGATGATGGAACTGTAGCGGAACTGGCAGAAAAATATGAGATTGCAGATATGGTAACACTCAAAGCTTCTGATAATGCAGAGGCAGAGGACACAGCGGCAGCAGAGGATGAGACACAGGAATCTGCTGAGGAAGACGCAGAATAATAAGACTGAAATACGAAATATAAGTTGCTGTGAACGGAGTGAACAGTAACAAATATAAGACATATGGGATGCTCCCTGGGATCTCGCCGGGGAGCATCCCTGTTGTAAGTTAATGGAGGAAAAGACATGAGTTTTCAGGTAATGTTACAACAGCTTACCACAGGATTTGGCTCCACGCTGGTCATCTTTTTTCTGACCCTGCTTTTTTCACTGCCTTTGGGCATGGTGGTCTATTTTGGAAGAGTGAGCCGCTTTAAACCACTTGGATGGATTGTAAAGGCCTATATTTCTATTATGAGGGGAACACCATTGATGCTGCAGCTGCTTCTGTGGTATTTCGGACCGTTTTACCTCTGGGGGATGAATATCGGAGGATATAAATTTACAGCGATCATTCTGGGATGTTCACTGAACTATGCGGCTTATTTTGCTGAGATATATCGTTCAGGAATCGAATCTATTCCGACAGGACAGTATGAAGCAGCACAGCTTCTTGGATACAATAAAAGTCAGACATTTTTCAAGATTGTACTTCCGCAGGTTGTGAAGATCGTGCTTCCGTCAGTGACAAATGAGGTGATCACCCTGGTTAAGGATACTTCGCTTGTATATTCTGTATCTTATATTGAAATGTTTGCTCTTGCAAAACAGATTGCAGCAGCGCAGACAACGGTTATTCCGTTTGTGATCGCAGGTGTATTCTATTATATTTTCAATTTTGTGGTTGCATGGGTAATGGAATGGTTTGAAAAGAAACTGAATTATTATCATTAGGAGGGATTTGGTGTGAGTATGAATCTTCTTGAAATGAACCATATCAAAAAACAATTCGACGGACTTCAGGTGCTGAAAGATGTTTCCATCCATGTAGAGGAAGGTGAGGTGCTTTCCATCATCGGACCTTCCGGCTCAGGAAAATCAACTCTGCTTCGCTGTGCAACGCTTCTGACACACATTGACGGCGGTGAGATCAGCTACATGGGCAAAAAGGCAATCTGGACCGAAAATAATAAAGTATGTATGCCGTCTAAGAATGAGATCAGGGAGATCCAGTCCTGTTTTGGGCTGGTGTTTCAGAATTTTAATCTTTTCCCACATTTTACGGTAATGAAAAATATCACGGACGCACCGATTCATGTGCAGAAAAGAAACAAAAAGGAAGTGTATCAGGAAGCCAGGGAACTTCTTGCAAAGATGGGACTTTCGGACAAGGAAGATGCCTATCCGTATCAGCTTTCCGGCGGACAGTGCCAGCGAGTTGCGATTGCAAGAGCTCTTGCATTGAATCCGAAGATACTGTTTTTTGATGAACCGACATCTGCTCTCGATCCGGAACTTACAGGTGAAGTTCTTAGAGTTATCCGCTCCCTGGCAGATATTCACATTACAATGGTGATCGTGACACATGAGATGAATTTTGCAAGAGATATCTCGGACAGAGTGATCTTTATGGATCAGGGTGTGATCGCAGTGGAGGGAACTCCGTCGGAGGTATTTTCTTCCAGTAACGTCAGAATGAAGGAATTCCTTGGCAAATTTCATCAGGGAGAAGAATAAAGGGATTGCTTTTGGTCAGGCAATGTTATATAATTTTCAGCGTAAAGAGAGAAAAAGATCAACCGCAGCTACCCCTGCGGTTAATCTAGTGAGAGGATAGGAGTAAATATGAGTACAGACAGATATGTAAGCCCCCTTTCAGAGCGTTATGCCAGCAAGGAAATGCAGTATATTTTTTCTCCGGATATGAAATTCCGTACATGGAGAAGATTGTGGATCGCTCTGGCAGAAACAGAAAAAGAGCTTGGCCTCAATATCACCCAGGAGCAGATTGATGAACTTAAGGCTCACAAGGATGATATCAATTATGATGTGGCCAGGGAGAGAGAACGTCAGGTACGTCATGACGTTATGTCCCATGTGTATGCATATGGAGTACAGTGCCCGAAAGCAAAGGGAATCATTCATCTGGGTGCAACCTCCTGTTATGTAGGAGATAATACAGATATTATTGTGATGGCAGAAGCTCTCAGACTGGTTCAGAAGAAACTGGTCAATGTAATTGCAGAGCTCTCCAGATTTGCAGATAAATACAAAGATCAGCCGACGCTGGCATTTACCCATTTTCAGCCGGCACAGCCGACAACTGTTGGTAAACGTGCTACATTATGGACACAGGAATTCCTGATGGATCTCGAGGACCTGGAATATGTTCTCGGAAGTCTTAAGCTTCTTGGTTCCAAAGGAACTACAGGAACACAGGCAAGTTTCCTGGAGCTTTTTGACGGAGATCAGGAGACAATCGACAAGATCGATCCGATGATCGCAGAGAAGATGGGATTCGAGCAGTGCTATCCGGTTTCAGGACAGACTTACTCCCGTAAGGTTGATACCAGAGTCCTGAACATTCTTGCAGGTATTGCGGCAAGTGCACATAAAATGTCAAACGATATTCGACTGCTTCAGCATCTCAAAGAAGTTGAGGAACCATTTGAAAAATCCCAGATCGGATCTTCTGCAATGGCATACAAGAGAAATCCTATGAGAAGTGAACGTATTGCTTCTCTTTCCAGATATGTGATGATCGATGCCCTGAATCCGGCAATCACTTCTGCTACACAGTGGTTTGAGAGAACTCTGGATGATTCTGCAAACAAGCGTCTCAGTATTCCGGAAGGCTTCCTTGCAATTGACGGCATCCTTGATCTTTGCCTGAATGTAGTAGACGGACTTGTAGTATATCCTAAAGTAATTGAGAAACATATGCTGGCAGAGCTTCCGTTCATGGCAACTGAAAATATCATGATGGATGCAGTTAAGGCAGGCGGGGACCGTCAGGAACTTCATGAGCGTATCCGTGAACTTTCAATGGAAGCAGGACGTACTGTGAAAGTAGAAGGAAAGGATAACAACCTTCTTGAACTGATCGCAGCAGATCCGGCCTTCAACCTGACAATCGAAGAGCTTCGCAAGTCCATGGATCCTTCCAGATATGTTGGAAGAGCCAAAGAGCAGACTACAGCGTTCGTCGAAAAGGTAGTACAGCCGGTTCTTGATGAACACAAAGATATGCTGGGAATCAAGGCAGAAATCAATGTGTGATGTCAGGGCGTAACGTCTGAGTCCGCATAAAGCAAATAGAGAATAAACAGATCAAATAAGACACAAGGAGGAAGAATGTGTTATGGTCAAAGCAGTAGTTGGAGCTAACTGGGGAGATGAAGGTAAAGGTAAAATTACCGACATGCTTGCTCAGGAAGCAGATATCATCGTAAGATTTCAGGGAGGTGCAAATGCAGGTCATACAATCGTAAATGACTATGGTAAATTTGCACTGCATACACTTCCGTCAGGTGTGTTCTATGGTCACACCACAAGCGTGATCGGAAATGGTGTTGCTTTGAATATCCCGGTATTCTTTAAAGAGTACAATGAAGTAATTGAGAGAGGAGTTCCGGCACCAAAGATCATGATCTCTGACAGAGCTCAGATCGTAATGCCATATCATATCCTTTTCGATCAGTATGAAGAAGAACGTCTTGGAGGCAGATCATTCGGATCCACAAAATCCGGTATCGCTCCGTTCTATTCAGATAAATATGCAAAGATTGGTTTTCAGGTAAATGAACTGTTTCATGATGAGGCGCTGAGAGAAAAAGTACAGCGTGTCGTTGAAACAAAAAATGTTTTACTGGAGCATCTGTATCACAAACCGCTTCTTGATGCGGATGAGATCTATGCAGAATTGATGAAATACAAAGAAATGGTAGCTCCGTATGTGGGAGATGTTTCCCTGTTCCTGTGGAATGCGATCAAAGAAGGCAAACAGATCCTTCTGGAAGGCCAGCTTGGATCTCTTAAAGATCCGGATCATGGAATTTATCCAATGGTAACTTCTTCTTCTACACTGGCTGCATATGGTGCAATCGGTGCAGGACTTCCGCCATATGAGATCAAACAGGTGGTTACTGTCTGCAAGGCATATTCCAGCGCAGTTGGAGCAGGTGCTTTTGTTTCTGAAATCTTCGGCGAGGAAGCTGACGAACTCAGAAGAAGAGGCGGAGACGGCGGAGAATACGGTGCAACCACAGGACGTCCGAGACGTATGGGATGGTTTGACTGTGTTGCTTCCAAATATGGCTGTCGCGTGCAGGGAACTACAGATGTAGCATTTACTGTTCTTGACGTACTTGGATATCTGGATGAGATTCCAGTGTGTACAGGATATGAGATTGACGGAAAAGTTACTACAGAATTCCCTACTACAGGACTTCTTGAGAAAGCAAAACCGGTTCTTGAAGTGCTTCCGGGATGGAAAACAGATATTCGTGGAATCAAAAAATACGAGGATCTTCCGGAAAACTGCCGCAAGTATGTAGAGTTTGTAGAGAAACAGATCGGATTCCCGATCACCATGATCTCCAACGGACCGGGAAGAAACGACATTATTTACAGAAATAAATAATCATAAAATGCCGGGGAATTTTTCTCCGGCATATTTAATATTGAGGTGTTTATGAAAAATGGAAAAAGACTTGCCGCGCTTCTGGGAGCAGCTGCCCTGCTGATCATTTTCTGTCTGCCGATGTTTTTTGCATTGAAGGGGGATTTTTCGCAGGGAGCATTTATGGCATCCTTGTATACTGTGCTTTTTGCGGCTGTCATGGGTTATGTGATCTGGATGGTGTTTCGGCTTGTAAATAAGAAGAAAAAAGAGGAAGATAAGCACATGATAAAAAATATTGTTTTTGACGTAGGGCTTGTTCTTGTGGAATTTAACTGGCAGTCTTATCTGGATAGCTTTCACTTTGAGAAAGAAAAAAGAGACAAGATCGCGAAGGCAACTTTTCAGAGCGAAGTGTGGGATGAACGGGACAAAGGTCTTCTGGAGGAAGAGGACTATATCAGGAAATTTCAGGCACTGGCGCCGGAATATGCAGAGGATATCAGAACAGTCATTGAACATTCTACAGCTTGTATTGTAAAAATGGACTATGCCGAAACCTGGACAAAATATCTCAAAAGTAAGGGATATAATCTCTATATCCTCTCCAATTACAGCAGATATATGCTGGATGGCACAAAGCAGGAAATGCCATTTCTCAAATATATGGATGGAGTTATTTTTTCCTGTGATGTGAAGCAGATGAAACCGGATGCGGAGATTTATCAGACGCTTCTTGAAAGATTCCGTCTGAAAGCAGATGAGACAGTGTTTATTGACGACCGGGCAGAAAACTGTCAGGGTGCCGAAAGCCAGGGAATCCATACGGTTCAGTTTAAGAACTTCAAACAGGCAGTTGACGAACTGGAAAAAACTTATGACATAAAATAAAAAGGGATTTGTCTTTTGCAAAGAAAGATGATATAATGGAACGCAACTAAAATTTTTGAAAAGAGGATGAAACAAATGAGTGATAAAACAATCTTAGAGCAGTGGCGTTCAATTGCCTACGATCAGCAGGCAGACCGCAATCAGCTCCAGAGATTCTGGGCAAATTATTTCAATATTGAGAAGGGAATCTATGAGCAGCTTCTTTCCAATCCGGATGAAGTTGTAAGCGGCACAGTTAAGGAACTGGCTGAGAAATACGGACAGGATGTCCTGACTATGGTAGGTTTTCTTGATGGAATCAATGACAGCCTTAAGATCCCGAATCCGATTGAGACAATGGATGAGGATACCAGAGTGACTCTGGCTTTTGATAAAGAACTTCTTTATAAGAACATGGTTGATGCCAAAGCGGACTGGCTGTATGAGCTCCCGCAGTGGGATGAGATTTTCACAGAGGAGAAACGCAAGGAACTGTACATGGAACAGAAGAAATCCGGTACAGTTGTAAAACCACACAAGATTGGCCGTAACGATCCTTGTCCGTGCGGCAGCGGTAAAAAATACAAACATTGCTGTGGAAGATAATGAAAGTCCGGGCAGATCTGGATTATATTATCGTGCTTGGCGCACATGTGGCAGGTACACGATTATCCAAAGCTCTTCTGGAACGAACCAGAAGGGCTTTGAGTTATCTTGAAGAAAATCCGGGAACAAGAGCTGTTCTTTCCGGTGGACGGGGAGAGGGAGAACAGATCAGTGAGGCGGAGGCCATGTATCGCTATCTTACAGAACATGGAATTGACAGTTCCAGACTGATTATGGAGGATAGATCGACCAACACGAAAGAGAATCTGGATTTCAGTCTTGAGAAGATTGGAACGCCGGATGTATCTGTAGGGATAGTTACAAATCATTTTCATGTATTCCGCGGAGTGGCGATTGGCAGGAAATGTGGCTGCAGGAAGATATATCCGATCCCGGCAAGGTATCGGAGCTGGAGATTGCTGATCTATATTCCGAGAGAAATCCTGGCAGTCATCAAAGATAAAATAGTGGGAAATTTATAAAAAAAATAAATTTCAAAAAAAATTAAAAAAAGTGTTGACACTTCGTGAAACACATAGTATACTAACGAAGTCGGTTGCGAGCGGAACACTTTGACAGAGTTCCTGAGCAGCAGATAAAGGAAAGTGGGATCTTAGCTCAGCTGGGAGAGCATCTGCCTTACAAGCAGAGGGTCATAGGTTCGAGCCCTATAGGTCCCATACCTAAGAATAATATGGCGAGATAGCTCAGTTGGCTAGAGCACACGGTTCATACCCGTGGTGTCGAGGGTTCGAATCCCCCTCTCGCTATTTTAAATGGGATCTTAGCTCAGCTGGGAGAGCATCTGCCTTACAAGCAGAGGGTCATAGGTTCGAGCCCTATAGGTCCCA
>CAKRTP010000011.1 GCA_934402155.1 uncultured Blautia sp.
TCATTTATGACTATCAGTCATTTTTTATTCCATACAGAGTTATATACCAAAACTGACTCTTAGTCAATATACGATTCGCCCAAAGTGTCCAAAAACTAATCTTCTTTTTTATTAATATTGACTTCCGGTCATTTTTGACTATAATAAATCACAGAACCCAAAATCAGCAATCCAGAAAGGAGATTCGTATGGGAAAACTGGAAATGAAAAAGCAAAAAAAGAAAGATGCCCTATTCAATACAGCCTTTGAGCTTTTTACCACAAAAGGGACCAACCAGACGACAATCTCTGACATTGTAAATAAAGCAGGCGTTGCCAAGGGTACTTTTTATCTCTATTTCAAAGATAAATATGATATTCGCAACAAACTTGTCTCTCATAAGACTTCAGAACTTTTTTATCAGGCCTACCGTACGATCATCGAACAGGAAATCACAGGTTTCAGAAGACAGCTTCACTTTATGATTGATTTTATTCTGGATGCACTCCAGAAGGACTCTTCTCTGCTGGTCTTTATTTCCCGTAATCTTTCCTGGGGTGTTTTTCAGACCGCACTGGAAGATCAGATTCCGAATGAAGAACGTATCTTTTACGAAGCCTATCTGGAACTGCTCGAAAAAGATGAATGCACCTATGACCATCCTGACATGCTACTGTTTTCGGTCATCGAACTTGCAAGTTCCACCTGCTACAGCTGCATCCTTTACCAACAGCCCGTTTCACTTGACGAATACCTTCCATATCTTCATCGCTCGATTGACGGAATTCTTGACAGTTATACACATAACAAAGGAGCTTCCGCACCAAATAATTAGTGCGGAAGCCCCTTATCTCAATTTGTTTTTAATTTTTTCATCCGTTCGGCTTCTTCTTTAAGAAGCTGATTTTTTTTGTTGGCAGTTCCAAATGTATCAAGACAGCAGATTACTTCTCTGCATTTTTTCATACGATCATATGCTTTCTGATAAGTCTCTTCCGAAATTTCTTCAAACGGCTTTTCCACGATCACCTCTGCTGCCAGATCCCCTGCCACCTGATAATCCACATCATTTTCATGAAGAACTCCTGCTGCAAACGGGATGCCGGCTCTCTGCAGTCTTCTGTAGGTTGGAATTCCGCTTCCGTTTCCACCGATCACAAAAACTTCCGGCTCACCTTTTGGTGCCCCCATCTCCAGACAGCCAAATGCCGCATTGTAACTTCCTGTCGTGATCCCATAAAGGTGATGAATATATTCGGAAGTAAAAATTTCTTCCGGCGGCCCATATTTTTCAATCCTGTCACCATGTACACAGATCACTTTATCCGAAATCTTCTGTGCAAGATCCAGCTCATGAAGAGACATCAAAACTGCCGTCTGATTTTCCAGTACCATCTGTTTGAGAATAGAAAGCAGTTCCAGTTTATGTCGGATATCAAGGAAAGATGTCGGCTCATCCAGAACGATCACTTCCGGCTCCTGGCAGATTGCCCTTGCCAGCAGGATCCTCTGTCTCTGACCATCACTGATCGCCGTGAAATCCCTGTCTTTAAATTCCATCGCATGAACCATTTTCATTGCTCTGTGAACCTTTTTCCAGTCCTCCTCTGACAAAATCCCCAGGGTTCCTGTATACGGATAACGACCTGTTGCCACAATATCCTCGCAGGTCATAAGCTCCGGCTGTATTCTTTCTGTCATCACAACGGCAAGCTTCTTTGCCACTTCTTTACCGGACATCTTACTCATTATTTCCTGATTCATGTAGACTGTTCCGGCCACAAGCTTCAGCTGTCTTGTCATACTTTTGAGGATGGTGGATTTTCCTGCTCCATTCGGTCCGATCAATGTGAGGATCTCTCCTCGTTTCATCTTAATCTCTACATCTTTGATCAGAGGTTTGCCATCATAGCCGACCACCATCTGATCTGTATGGATAAAATATTCTCCCATCATGCCCTCTTCTTTCTGTGAATCATAATGTAAATGACAATCGGTGCTCCAAACACAGCTGTTACGGAACTGATACTGAGTTCCGTCGGTGCAAATACAGTTCTCGCGATCAGATCACAGAAAAGACAGAACACCGCACCGCCAAGAAAACATGCCGGGATCACCAGGATCGGCTTTGATGTTTTGAGCAGACTTTTGACCAGATGCGGTACTGCAATTCCGACAAAGGAAATCGGTCCTGCAAATGCTGTTACACAAGCTGAGAGAATACTTGAAAGCAGGATCAGCGCAATTCTGAATGCCTTGATATTGACACCCATATTCTGGGCATAGCCCTCTCCAAGCTGATAAGCTCCTATTGGTTTTGACATAAGAAAAGTGATAATAAGTGCTGTCATAACCACGATCGTCATTGTAGAGACATTTTCCCAGGTTGTTCCTGAAAAACTTCCAAGTGACCAGTTATGAAGATTTACAATGTTTGAATCATCTGCAAAAGTTACCACAAAATCAGTCACAGCTGAACAGATATATCCTATCATGATCCCACTGATGACCAGCATGGACATCTGATTTACTTTCTTTGCGATCAGAAGTACAAACCCCATAGATATCATTGAGCCCGTAAAAGCAGCAATGATCATCATACCTGAAGTTGCAACCATGGATTTGCCAAGAAGAAAAATCATGGTCAGTGCCACAATCAGTTTTGCTCCGGAAGAAATTCCAAGAACAAAAGGACCTGCGATCGGATTGCCAAAAAAAGTCTGCAGCAAAAAGCCCGAAACAGACAAAGCCCCTCCGAGGATGACTGCTGCCAGAATTCTCGGAAGACGTATCTCCCAGATGATATTATAGGATGTCTCCGTCCCATCTTTCAGAAAAAGAATCCGAAACACATCCTGCAGTGAAATCGAAATGCTTCCTGAATTGATATTCCAGAAGACCAGCACTCCAAGAAGTATGATCAGTATTATAAATGACAGCCAGTATCTGAAATGTAGTTTCTTACGCATATTTTTCCCCTTATTTCAGTTTTTTCATGTAAGTAAGAGAATCCAGTTTTGGATCATCCGAAGTCAGCATCGTATGGATATCCTCGATCATAGTTGCCAGTCCCATCGTTTCCTGGAAAAGATTCTGTCCCGTACACCATACATTTCCATCCTTCACTGCCTTGAAATCAGCCAAAAGTGAACTTTTTGAAAGAAGTTCATCGATGGAACCCAGTTCTCCGTCGATCGTGCTGTTGTAGATGATATAATCTGCATCTTTTGCCTTTGCATAGAATTCTTCCATCTGCATGTTCATGGTGGAAAGTGCATTGTCGTCTTCTGCCGGATCATGGAAAATATACTCGCCCCCGGCAAGTTCGATCATTTTTGATACATAATCGTTAGATTTCCGTACATTCGCCGCACCCATGGAATTAATATAGAAGAAAGCCACTGTTTTTCCTGTATTTTCGCTGTCCTCTACAGATTTCAGCTTGTCCACCTGCTCCTGGAAAAGCTTTTGTGCCAGATCCTCTTTGCCGAGAAGAACTCCGTAAAGTTTGATCCATTCCGTTCTTCCGAGTGGATGACTCTCATAGCTGGAATGTTCTACCAGAACCGGAATTCCAAACTGTTCCAGTTTCTCCTGAACTTCCGGCTGATGATAGATCATTGTTGATTCGATTGCAAGATCACAGTTCTTTGACAGGATCAGTTCATAATCCGGTGCACTGTACTTTCCTGCAAATGCGATATTACCGTCTTCCATCGCCTTTTTGGCCTTGTCAATATACCAGCCATCTGCATTTGTGCCGGAAAGGCTGATACTGTCCAATCCGTCCAGGGCACAGAAAAGGTCCATCGCCGACGTTGCAACCAGATAAATATTCTGCACAGGTTTCTGTATTACAGAAATGTCTGCATCAAGCCCCTCAGGTGCTTCTTTGCCTTCCGGAACAAGAAGGAACTGTCCTCCATCTGTAATTGTGATCAGTACATAATCTCCCTCATAATAATCTACTGCAAACTGATCTGCATACTGCAGTTCCAGACTGTGATCATATTTCAGACCGGCAAGATTCTGCTGAATTTCCCTGTCCTCAGCATTTATTGTTTCTTCCTGTGAACTTTCCGTCTGAACTTCTCCGCCAGCTGCTCCGACAACTGCCGGTGCATTCACAAGAAAAACGGCAGCTGTCAGAATACCCAGTATTTTATATAATTTCTTTTTCATCTTTATTTTTCTGCCTTTGCAATGCTTGCAGAATCAAACTGCAAGGTGTATTCAATCTCATGAGGAGTACTCATTGCCACGGTATCTGCTGTGACAGGCATTTTGTAGTCAAATGCATCCACCGGAATCTCAAATGTAGAGTTTCCATCCTTGTTGACCGGCTCATATTTCTCATCATTTACAATCATATAATCGTAATTTGGACTGCTCCATACGATTGTTGCTGTGATCTTGCCATCTTTGATCTCAAGGGCTGCCGGAGAATCTACGCTTGCCTTGCCGCTTCCGCCTTCCATGGCAACATCAGCTGTATACTCTCCGTCTTCAAGCTTCAGATCCTCGACTGTTTTTTTGTCCTCAGATGCTCCGGCTGCTTCTCCATCGGCTTCTTTCTGCGGATTGGTCACTTTTACTTTATGGTCATACCATTTATTTTTCTTTCCGATCAGAGCAACATTAAATTCCTCATCGATTGCCGGAACCGGAATATCAAATCCATAAACTTCTTCACTCATGCCATCACTGTAGGTAACGGTATCAGTCGTAGGCTCAAGAAGTTCTGCACCATCTTTTTTTGCATCTTCTGCTGTTCCCACAAACAGATTAACAATGCTCTTTGAAACAAGGCTTACATGAATGGTCATCTTGCCATCTTTCACAGTAAGTGTTCCCTTGCCGTCATTTGCCTCATTTACATGGAACATATTGCTGTCTGTATCAAATTCTGCACTGTAGATTCCATCTTCCAGAGCAGTGCTTTCTGTATCAGAATCCTTCTTGGTTTCTTCTGTGCCGGCCTCCTCTTTTGTGTCGGCTGTCTCGGTCTTTTCTTTGTCGGCTGCCATAACCGGACTAACTGTAGTAAGTACCATGGCACTGCTTAATACACATGCCATTAAAGCTAATGAACGTTTCATTGTCAATTCCTCCTGTTTTCTTTCACTTCGTTTTGATAAAATCTTATTTATCCCAAAAACTGCCCGGAAAAGTTATAAACTTTCCGGGCAGCTATTTACCTGTACACAGTCTGCATGCAAATCATTCGTTACTGTGAACAGTTACAGTCATTTTGTTATTATTCTGCTGCTTCCTCTGTTGCTGCATCATCTGTTGTCTCTGCGGAAGCATCATCAGCAGCTGCTGCATCATCTGTAGCTTCTGCATCGTCTGTTGCATCACCATCCATAGCTGCCTTTGTATGAGCTACATAGAGATCCTCTACTGCCGGGATTCTTCCCAGTCCTTCGATCTGGCAGTCAATGCTGTCAAATGCTCCGGATGCCTCAAACTGGCTCTTCCAGGAATCCTCATCATCACCAGCCATATCGTTGTTTGCATGATCACCTGCAACAACCATCAGCGGACGAAGAACAACTTTCTTATAACCAGCCTCTTTAACCTTATCGATAACTGCCTCACATGCTGTATCTTCCGGCTTACCCTCAACGGTTCCGATAAATACGTTCTTGTATCCAAGGTCTTCCATCTGAGTCTGCATCTGATCATAAGTTACATTTGCAGTATGAGAAGTACCATGTCCCATGAATACAAATGCTGTTCCGTCTTCTGCTGCTGCATCTATGCTGTCAAATCCTGCTTCTTTTACTGCTGCATCAACAAGTGCCTCTGCAACTGCTTTCTTGTCATCGTTGATCACTGTAGCATCTTCTCCGACTTCACCAAGCATTGGCTCTGCGATTGCAACGGATTCAAATTTATCTTTATACTGATCGATTGCTTCTACCATCTCATCATATTCTGCTCCATGCATAAGATGTGTCGGCTGTACAACCAGGTTCTTAACTCCGTTGTCAACTGCACGCTGGAGTGCCTGATCCATATTGTCAATTGCTTCGTCATCTCTTGCCTGTACGTGGTTGATGATGATCTGTGCTGTGAAAGCTCTTCTTACAGCCCAGTCCGGATAAGCTTTTGCCAGAGCATCTTCGATTCCCTTGATATCCTCTGCGCGGCTGTCATTGAAAGAAGTACCAAAGCTTACTACAAGAATTTCATTCTCACCGATCTCATCCTGATTGCGCGGATCGTCTTTAGAAGCATCCCCTGTATCACGTCCAAAATATTCCGGGCTTGCTTCTTCACCTTCTACCAGTTCTTTCTGTGCATCTGTCAGTGCATCCCATGCTTCTTTGGCTGCCTTACAGTCTTCATCTGTTGTATCAGTTCTTTCCTGTACATAGATTTTATCGATCAGTGCTGCAACATTGTCTGCAGCTGCCTGGTCTTCATCAGATGCATCTGTAGTTTCTTCTGTATCTGCAGCTTCTTCTGTATCTGCAGCTGCCTCTGTTGCAGTGTCCTCTGCAGTATTGTCAGATGCCATAACCCCTGCTGTTCCCATCATAGATACAGTTGTTACCGCTAACAGTGTTGCAAGTGCTTTTACAGTTTTGTTTTTCATTGTTTCGTCCTCCTTTGACATAAACATTCCCGGCGACATTTTCTTGTCGGAATCTGTCGTCCTGATGTAGCTTTATATAAAATTATTCATCAGCTGATTCATACAGTACGAAAACAATTCCACTCAATAAAAAAAGCCCTTGCTAAAGGGTAAGAGGTCTGTCGTATAGAGAAAGCGGTACAACCAATTACTCGTGATCTGGAATCTATGTTCCCGTACCAGACAACAGGCAGGTTTCCTGACTTGCCAATCAACATATGCTTCTATCTTCCCGGTCTCCCAGTGATCATGCTTACGCATACAGAACCATACTCCCTGCTTACAGTGACGAGATCGTACAGGTTTCGCACCTGTTTCCCTTTTAACTTCTGATAAACTCATCAGCACCTGTTATCTTCTTTATTCAATTTTTTATACAGTACCATATTTTTTGACAAAATACAATACTTTCGCCTTATTTTTCACAAAATATATCTGTGAGTCTGCTCATTTCTGCTGCTTTGGCTGCCGGATCTTCTGCAGCAAAAATTCCGGAGATCACAGCAGCCCCATTAACCCCGCTTCCCTCAAGCCCGGAAACATTTTCACTGTTGATCCCGCCGATCGCCACGACCGGTATATTTACAGAAGCAACAATTTTCCTGAGATCTTCCATGGAAAGATTTTTTGCATCTTTTTTGGTCGTGCTCCCAAAAACTGCTCCTGTGCCAATGTAATCTGCTCCCGCTTTTTCAGCCGCGATCGCCTGTTCTACTGTCTTTGCTGTCATCCCGAGGATTTTGTCCGGTCCCAGCATTGCCCGGATATCCCTGTCTTTAATATCAGACTGCCCGACATGTACACCATCTGCATCCATTTCCATTGCAATTTCCACACTGTCATTCACTACAAACGGGATTTTGAAGCGGCGACAGAGTTTCTGAAGTTCTATTGCTTCTTTTTGGACATCCTCTGCATTCATTTCTTTTTCTCGAAGCTGAAGAAAGGTTGCCCCGTTCTGAAGAATTTTTTCACAGACAGAAAGAAGTGTTTCATCTTTTTTCAGCCAGCTTCTGTCTGTGATCACATAAAGTTTTAATGCCTTTGCTATCTCTTCTCTTGTAAATTTCATACTTTTCTCCTACATTTTAAATGCTTTGCAGATGCTGTCGTAATGAAGGAATTTTCCTTCTTCGGCAAATTCCCTTATCTGCTGTGGCGTTGCAAACATATATCCGTCTGTTTCCTCTGTCTGCAGAGTCAGATCTTTTTCGTCAATATCCATAACAAAACGATATACATCTACAAAATAATTATCTCCCTCGCCCGGGTTTTCTCTCTTATAAGTAAACAGATAACCACCTTCTGCATTTCTGACATCCAGCCCTGTCTCTTCCTTTACTTCACGAAGTACCGCCTCATACGAAGCTTCCCCTGCCTGTGCAGCACCACCGGAAACCTCCCACCAGCCCGGAGCCCAAGCTTTTGTCATTACTCTTTTGGTGATCAGAAATGTGCCATCCGGACGGGCAACAACCCCAAGCACTGTCAGATGATATTCTCCATCTTTCAGACACCAATCGTTTCTTTTCATTGTGCGTCCTGTCGGCTGTTTGTTTTCATCATAAATATCCCAGAATTCCATTTGTTTTTCTCCTCTGTATGTTATTTATGTCATGTTTGTCTTTTTTAGGATTTCCTCGGCATTCCTGTTTTGAGATGCATTTTGACCAAGTTACTGTGAACGAAGTGAACAGTAACCCTTTCTTTTTTCCTTACATAGAATATAGAGAACTCTCTTGAAAGGACTTGTTCATGGAATTTTATCAAACATCCCGGCCCTGCGGCCGCCCATATAATGCAACCTGTGGCATGGCGCGAGAAATGTCCCAAAATCAGTCATTCTCCTGCCCTCCTTCTCCCAGAAATCAGGATCCATCCGGTTCACAGTGTCCATCCTGTCATCTTCCCTCCGCTGCCTGCAAAGATTCAGCAATCTACACACACGCTGATCAGCTGCCGCCAACAATGGCCTATGTACCCTGTCAGAAGTTTTCAACAACCTATGATCCTGACTATGCTTTAAAAGTCGGAACTGTTTTTCCTGAACTGTGCAAACCGTTCTGTGGAAAGCGAGGTGACAGACGATGATGTGTCAGAGTCCATCTGCTCCAAAAGCCAGACTGCTTCAGAAAATCAATGAAGTCAGCTTTGCTGTCGATGATATTCACCTTTATCTCGATACTCATCCATGCTGTCAGGAGGCGCTTTCATTTTATCGGGAATATGCCCGTGAACGAAAAAAACTGATGCTGGAATATGCTCAGAATTACGGACCACTGACAATAGATGATGCTCTGGAAAGTGACAGCAGCACCTGGAAATGGATGGAGCAGCCTTTCCCATGGGAGCAGGAAGGAGGGTGCAGATAATCTATGTGGAATTATGAAAAAAGATTGCAGTATCCGGTAAATATTAAAACACCCAATGCCAAAATTGCTCAGTTCATTCTAAGCCAATACGGCGGTCCTGATGGCGAAATTGGTGCATCTCTCAGGTATCTGTCGCAAAGATTTACCATGCCGAACCGCATGGCAGCTGCCGTATTAAATGATATAGGAACGGAAGAACTTGCACACCTGGAAATGGTTTCCACTATTGTTCACCAGCTCACCCGAAATCTTTCCATGGAAGAAATTGAAAAAAGTGGTTTCGGACCATACTATATTGATCACACAACAGGTGTCTGGCCGCAGGCGGCCGGCGGTATTCCGTTCAATGCCTGTGAATTTCAGAGCAAAGGTGATCCCATCACAGATTTGTTTGAAGACCTGGCTGCGGAACAGAAAGCCCGGGCAACTTACGACAACATTCTTCGAGTAGTCCGAGACATTCCTGAAATTGCAGATCCGATCAAATTTCTGCGTGCAAGGGAAATTGTCCACTTCCAGCGATTCGGTGAAGCACTCCGCAGTATTCAGGAAGATCTGGATGCCAAAAACTTCTATGCATTCAACCCGGCTTTTGACAATCCATGCAAAGCCTCCTGCAAGAGTTCCTGACAAACCATCATCGACTCCCCTTTCTCATGAGGGGAGTCGATATCTTGCGTTCTCAGTCAATTATATAGGCATTTACGATCTCACCATAATATGCCACATGAGTATCTCTGTTGGATCCTGTAAATGTACTGTCTACATTCTGCGGATAAAATTTTTCTCTGTTTTCCTCCGTCATTGCACTGATATCCTGTGTCTGCTTATAGATTACCTTACACTCCAGTGTCAGAGGAAGTTCCCTGATTCCCGGTACGGAAATTGTTTCCGGCTCCTCATAAGTGAGTCCAAGTTCCTTTGCTTTATCTACATCTCTTCCTGATTTCGAGCCACAGAAAGCAAGAATTTTCTTTGCGCTCTCATCAATCGGGATATTTACAGTAAATTCGCCATTTTTTTCGATGAGACTCCTTGTAAAACGACTTTCTCTGATAAAAGTTACAAATACAGGCTTTCCCCATTCAATACCAACCATCCCCCAGGATATTGTCATGGAGTTGATCTTATTCTCATCCTTACCTGTAACCAGAACTCCTGATTTCACACCTTTAAGAATCTCTCCCATGTGTTCATATACATCTATTTTTTTCTTCATTAATCTGAACCTCCACTTCTACTAAGTTACTGTTCACAGTAACTTACTAACACTTTTCTATCATTTATCATAAAATAATGACTGCCTTTTGGCAAGTATTTTGTTATAATAGAAATAATTCTGTAACTCTTCACATCTGAACAGTTACATACACTTTATACAAAGGAGCTATTATTATCATGTCATCTAAAGTAAAAAAACTCACAGGTGCTTATGCCTGTATCCAGGCACTTTACTGGATGTATTTCGCTGCTGTCATGAGTTTTTCCGGATTTTTCCTATTGAACGGTGGATTTTCCAACACTCAGATCGGTATCATCGCAGCTGCTGCCGGTATTTTTTCCGCTCTTCTTCAGCCTGTACTTGCCAGTTATGCTGACCGTCCGGACAGTCCTTCTCTCAAAAAGCTCATTCAGATTTTTTATGTAATCCAGTTTCTCCTGGGGATAGGACTGTTTCTTTCCAGATCACTTATCCTCACAGGGCTTCTCTATGGTGTCAGCATTGCACTGCTCCAGCTCCTGACCCCTTTTATCAACGCACTTGGCATGGAAAGTATCAATCAGGGACATCAGCTTAACTTCGGACTTGCACGCGGAATGGGCTCCGTTGCCTATGCAGGCATCTGCTATGTTCTCGGGATCATCACTGTAAAAACAGGTGCCGGTTCAATCCCTGTTTCCGTAATGATCCTCACACTCATGACCCTCGGATGTCTTATCTTTTTTCCATTTAGAAAGGCACAGACTTCCTCCAAGACATCAGCGGACTCCAAAGAACATACAGATCCTTTCCTTTTTTTCAGAAAATACAAACGCTTTTCTCTCGTACTCATCGGCTGTATTTTTATTTATCTCAGTCATGTTCTTCTGAATAATTTTAGTTTTCAGATCGTTCAGGGAAAAGGCGGCGGAAGTTCTGAAATGGGTACGGCAGCGGCAATTGCAGCAATGTGCGAACTTCCTACACTGTTTCTCTTTGGTTACATAATAAAAAAGATCCGCTGTGACATTCTGATTCGGATCGCAGGTATCTTCTTTGTCCTGAAATCCCTTGGAACCTTCCTTGCTCCTGGAATTTCTGTTTTTTATGGAGTTCAGGTCTTTCAGATGCTTGGCTGGGGACTCATGACTGCCGCTTCTGTCTACTATGTAAATGCCATCATGGATCCGGAAGATGCCATAAAAGGTCAGGCTTACTTCACTATGACCTATACTCTTGGAAGTGTGATCGGATCTTTTCTTGGAGGAGCTCTCATTGACTTCGCCGGAGTAAGTTCCATGCTTCTCTTTGCAACGGTCTCCGCTTTTGTCGGTGCCCTGATCGTTTTTCTTTGCACTGAACATACTTCGTAAACAAAATTCAGAAATGCTGCAGACAGTTGCGCACAGGAACTATAAAAAAAGGAATCGCACATGCGGTTCCTTTTTGCTCTTTTTTATTTTTTCCATCTGCTTTCTTTGCGGCTGCAAATCTCATTCCACTGACAGCCCCCACAGATTTCTTCTCTTTTTCCACTGTCAAGAATTTTTTCCTGGACACAGTCCACAAATTTTCTGAATGAAATCTGTTCTCCGGCTTTTAATCCACATAGCTTAAGCACTTTGTTATCATAACTTTTTACCAGTTCTGCGCTTACACAGATACCGGCCTCAAGATTCGGACAGACACTGCAGATTTTGTCTCCTGCCACTGTCAGCTCGACCATTGCATCCTTTTCCAGAAATTCCAGCATTTTCTGCATGTTTTCTGTAAAATCATCACTATAGCCTTTTCCTTCAAAATAAGCAAGACACATTCCATGATGCGGACGTAAACATACCATACTTTTCTCCCTGCAGATTTTTATTTCAGTTACATGCCACCTCACATATGATATATTTCCTGAGTTTTCTGGAAAGTCCATATGCAAGTACGATCTTAATGATGTCCGGAATAACAAATGGAATCACACACCATCCAAGAGCAGTTGCAAGTCCTACCGGACCCTCATTCCTGCCGTAAACGATCATAAACCATACCGTTCCAAATGCATAACACACGATCAGACCCACGATCATGGATACGATCTGCATTACTGATTTCCTGCCCGGAAGTTTTTCCATCGCCCACATGATCAGTGCAGAAAATAAAAATCCTATAATATATCCGCCTGTAGGTCCTGCCAGAACTCCGATGCCTCCTGAAAAATTGGCAAATACCGGAATGCCGACTGCCCCCAGAAGAATAAATACCAGCACTGATAAAGTTCCTCTCTTTCCGCCTAACACACCTACTGCTATAAAAACACCAAATGTCTGCAGAGTAAACGGCACTGCTGCCGGAACAGAAATCCATGAACAGATTGCCATGATCACTGCAAACACTGCAATATAAACTATATCATATGTCTTGGTTCTTGAAGCTGCCACTGTACTCATCTCTTCCTCCTTACGCTCACTGATCCATGACTGCTATGGACACAATGGCCTGTATATTACAAATTTCTGTAACTTAATCTATCACAGGAGAAAACAAATTGTCAACCTTTAATTGTTTTATGGTTTACTTTTGTTTCTGGCAGGTTCAGAAGATCTCTTATTTTCTTGGATGTACATAGACCTCCAGCTGATTATACGGTATCGCAATTCTATTTGCATCAAATTCCTCTTTGATCCGCTGATTCAGTCTCCACTTTGTTGCCCAGTAAGCCTCTGTCGGTACCCATACCCGAAGTCCCATGATCACTGCACTTTCAGCCAGTTCATCCACAAAAACCACCATCTCTGCATTATCACTCTTCGTATCCGGATCCGCTTCGAGAATGTCTTCAAGGATTTTTTTTGCTTTGCGTATATCTGCTTCATAGGAAATTCCTACCTTGATCTCCAGTTTACGGTTTTCCTTTGCTGTCACATTGATAATCGTACTGTTGGACAACGTGCCGTTGGGGACTACGATCTTTTTGTTATCAATACTCAGAAGTGTTGTATAACAAATTTCAATCTTGGCTACAGTTCCCTCACAGCCATTTGCCTTATCCTGAATGATATAATCTCCTACAACAAAGGGTTTAAACATCAAAAGCAGAACTCCTCCTGCCAGGTTTGCAAGGCCTCCCTGCAGGGCAAGACCAACTGTTACACCCGCAGTTCCAAGAAGTGCTGCCACAGAAGATTCCTTTACGCCAAGACTGATCGCAATATTAAAGATCAGCAGCATATACAGAACTGCCTTGCCCGCAGATGAGATAAACTGAACAACACCAGCATCTATGTTTGCTCTTTCCAGCGAGTGCCGCATGATATTTACGATCCAGCGGATAATTTTACGTCCCACAAAAAATACTACAATAGACAAAACAACCTTGAGACAGAATCCTGTAATTGCCGGAAGCTGCCCTGTCATATATTCCTTAAAATTCAAAATGTCTTTAAGACTCTGTTTTACAGAAGTTCCATCAATTCCCATATTCTGCAGGCTCTGATCTACTTTATCTGCGGTTTCACTTAGTGTATCCATTTTTTTCACCCTTTCATTCCGTTTGTTGCCCCGCCACCTGCTGGCGGAACTCATCTGGCATCTAATATACCACTTTTCTTTTCTGTACTGTATATTTTATATTACCATGAAATTTGTATTTTCTCTATTTAAAAACCTTATATAGAGTGATATAATATATTAGCTTATAATATTATTTTTTATTACTGGAGGAAATCATGCATATCATAATTATTGGGTGCGGCAAAGTTGGTCGTACTCTCGCAGAACAGCTTCAGGAAGAAGAAACTGATCTCACTCTGATTGATATGAATGCCGATATTATCGATGATCTCACAGAAGATATTGATGCTATGGGAATTGTCGGAAACGGTGCAAGTATCAACACTCTTATGGAGGCCGGAGTACAGACTGCTGACATCCTGATCGCTGTAACCGCTTCCGATGAACTGAATCTTCTCTGCTGTCTGATCGCGCAAAAAACAGGCCATTGCCAGACAATTGCCCGTGTAAGAAATCCCATTTACAGTAAGGAGATCGGCTTTATCAAGGAACGACTCGGGCTCTCAATGATCATAAATCCCGAACTGGCTGCTGCACGGGAAATTTCCCGTCTTCTTCGTTTTCCGGCTGCGATCAAGATTGATCCTTTTTCCAAGGGCCGCGTAGAACTGCTCAAGTTTAAAGTCCTTCCGGAATTCAGTCTGGATGGTATGTCTGTTTCTCAGATCACAGACAAATACCGCTGCGATATACTTTTTGCTGCAATCGAAAGCAAGGACACTCTTGCGATCCCAGGTGGCGATCATCTGGTTCATAACGGAGATTTTGTTTCTATCATTGCAACACCCAAAAACACAGCGCTTTTCTTCAAGAAAATTGGCCTTAAAACCCATCAGGTCAGAAACACTCTGATCATTGGCGGAGGCACGATCTCATATTATCTTGCCAAAGCGCTTTCTGACCTTAAGATCAGTGTCAAAATTATTGAAAAAGACAAAAAACATTGTGAAGAGCTGAGCGATATGCTCCCTGATGCAACAATCATCTGCGGAGACGGAACAGAACGATCTCTTCTCATGGAGGAGGGACTTGCAACAGTCGAATCTTTTGTAACTCTCACCAATATGGATGAAGAAAATATCTTCCTGTCACTTTCTGCAAAAAAACTTACCGAGGCAAAACTTATAGCAAAGGTTAATCGACTGCCATACAAGGATGTCATCGATGATCTGGATATTGGAAGTGTAATTTATCCTAAATATATTACTTCGGATTCCATTCTCCGTTATGTCCGTGCCATGCAGAATACGATTGGAAGTAATGTAGAAACTCTCTATCATATTCTGGATAATCAGGCTGAGGCTCTTGAGTTTGTTATCAGAGATAATTCGCCAGTTGTCGGCATTCCTCTTGCTGAGCTGAACCTCAAGAGCAATCTTCTGGTCTGCTGTCTTACACGCAAGGGCACTGTTCGCATTCCAAGAGGTCAGGATACTATCCAGATCGGTGATAATGTTGTCATTGTAACTACCAACAAAGGCCTTCGCGATATTCGCGATATTCTGGCATAAAAGAGGGAAACGCTATGAATTTTCGTATTATCGCTTATATTGTAGGATGGGTGTGTAATTTTCAGGCAATCTTTATGCTTCTGCCTTTTTTTACAGCACTTATTTACCAGGAACAGGAATTCAGTTCTTTTCTGGCAGCCATGGCAGTATGCCTTGTTATTGGAATTCCTCTTACCATAAAAAAGCCCAAAAACAAAGTATTTTATACAAAAGATGGCTGCGTTGCTGTCGCACTGAGCTGGCTTGCCTTATGTATTTTCGGTGCAGTTCCATTTGTTGTCAGCGGATATATTCCACATCCGGTTGATGCACTTTTTGAGACTGTTTCCGGCTTTACGACTACGGGTTCCAGTATCCTTACTGATGTAGAGGTCCTTCCTCACTGCATACTCATCTGGAGAAGTTTTACCCACTGGATCGGTGGAATGGGAGTTCTTGTATTTCTGCTCTCCCTCCTTCCTCTTGCCGGCGGCTATCATATGAACCTTATGAAAGCTGAAAGTCCGGGACCATCCGTCAGTAAGCTTGTACCCAAAGTACAGTCCACTGCCAAGATTCTTTATACTATTTATTTTGGCATGACGATCATTCAGATCATACTTTTATTAATTGGAAAAGTTCCTCTTTTTGATACACTGTGTATCGCTTTTGGTACTGCCGGAACTGGTGGATTTGGTATCGTTAATGACAGTCTTGGAAGCTACAGCACCTACTGTCAGGTCATCACTACGATTTTTATGATCCTGTTTGGAGTAAATTTTTCCGCATATTATCTGGTTCTGACCAAAAAATTCCGTCAGGCCTTCAAGTATGAAGAAGTTCGTTATTATTTTGGGATCATTGCTGTTTCCATCCTGATCATCACGCTTAACACAGCTCACCTGTTCCGCAATATCCAGACTGCATTCCAGCAGGCTGCATTTCAGGTTGGTTCCATTATCACCACAACAGGATTTTCAAGCACAGACTTCAATCAATGGCCTGCGCTGTCCAAAACTGTTCTGGTTCTTCTGATGTTTGTCGGAGCATGTGCCGGAAGTACCGGTGGCGGAATCAAAGTTTCCCGTATTCTGATTCTGTGTAAAGCAGCCAGAAAAGAATTTCAGCTTTATCTGCATCCAAACGCGGTCAAAAAGATAAAAATGGATAACAAAAACATTACACACGAAATTCTTCGATCTACTAATATTTATATCAGTGTGTATCTTCTGATTTTTGCTGCGTCTGTTTTGCTGATCGCAATTGACAATTTTGATCTGATCACCAACTTTACAGCCGTTGCCGCGACACTCAACAATATCGGTCCAGGATTTGAAATTGTTGGCCCAATGGGAAACTTCAGTTCTTTTTCTTACCTGTCCAAGAGTGTTCTGATCTTTGATATGCTTGCAGGAAGGCTGGAAATATTCCCTCTTCTGCTTCTCTTCTTCAAAGGCACCTGGAAACGCTTCTGATAACTAATAACAAAATCTCTGATTTTTGATTAGAGATTTTGTTATTTTTTTTGCAATATGAGCCGACAATTTCCCTGTTTCTGATAAATTTTAGGTTTTCTTCACATTTTCTTCAAAACCTCATCACAGTTTTTTCACATTTATCCGTTATAGTAATATGCATAGAAGGCGATATGCTTTCTATAAAATATTTTTCTTTTTCATACGCGCCGGTACGAAAGTACCGGCCTCCTTCCATTTATAGAGTTTTTTTACTTTCTCATAACCAAAAACACACTTTGCATTTTGCAAAGTGTGTTTTTTATTGTTTGTCATCTTATGATGATGCCTGAAGATTCTCACTGATCGTACTCCAGATATCATTGCTCTCAAATCCCAGTCTCCACTGTGCAACTCCTGCAAGACTGTATTTCGGGATCAGTTTTACTTTCTCTGCAAGTGACTGTGCATCCTCGAGCCAGATCTGATAAGTAGTATTATCCTTCTCAAATTCGGCATAATTCTGACCTACACTTCCATCCCACACAGCTTCAACATTATTCTCAGTCAATATCTTCTGTGCTTCACTCATGCCGATGGCTTCACTTGTAACCGCACCACCCGTTGTCTTCCACAGTCTGGTATAAAACGGAACTGCAAGTATCGTTCTCTGTGCCGGAACTTCCGCAAGTGTATCCTCTATGCCCTGTTCTACCCAGGGAAGAGATGCCACTGACCCTGCATCTGAACCAACATAATGTTCATCGTATCCCATAATAACTACATAATCTACTATCTGTCCCTGCTCCTGTCTGTCATAATGACTGGTAAAATCTTCCGGAACCGGATTGTCAACTGAAAGTACAAGATTATTCTTATGGCACTCAATAGAAAGTTCTCTCAAAAATTCCAGAAAATGTGGTCCGGCATCTTCACTGAGCGTCTCAAAATCAACATTAATTCCGTCCATTCCTATATTCACTGCCGTCTGTATCAGATGCTGGATTATATTCTGTCTTGAAGAAAGCTGTGACAAAGTTTCTGTCGTACTTATATCAACAGTAAAGTTGTCTACCAGCCCCCATACCTTAAGTCCCATCTGATGAGCCTGAGTTACATAGTCTGCTGAAGACAGATCCCCCAGATTTCCGGATGTATCCTGAATATAGAACCAGGTTGGAGAAATCACATTAAGTCCACTGACATTTGCCGTCATATCTCCCAGATAAGCATTCGCATCTGTATTAGTAATCTGGTGCCAGGTCATATTCACCTTATTATCCATTGTCAGATATGTATAATCTTCTTTTTCGAAGCTTCTCTCAAAATCCATGGTCTCCATATCTGAAAGGGCTTTTTTCTGTACATATCCAATATATCCATCCATTGTAGAAACCTGCACCCAATCTTCCAGTGCCTGCATATAAATCAGAGTATCACCTTTCTTTACCTCGGTAAGTACCGGTGCTTTGATTCCGCCACGATAACGAACACTGGTTTTTTTAGTAGCAGTTGCCACATTCACACCTGAGAATTCATGCTGAATCACTATCCTGGAAGGATTTTCATATTCATAAAAATCCAGATCTGTATATTTCTTTACAAGAGAAAGGCTCAGATATACCTTGCCATCTTTCAGCCATACATCTCCACCCTCAGATTCTGATGACGGAAATTTCTCAAGTGATGACGGAGTTGCATATAATATCTGCTGGTTTTGATTGTCCCAGTAATATCTCTGGTTCAGATAGGCACTGACCATCTCCTGCGGAAGATAAACCTGCTCTTTGGATGTAAGAGCTCTCTCTTCCATAATATCCGTTCCCAGAACAACTACCATCTCGCCCTCTGCCGGCTGACCATAGTATTCAGTCAGATCCATACGTTCTTTGGATGGAATATACTTACCGATAATATACTTTCCTGTACCTGCCACAGCAATCAAAAATACCAGCACAATAACGATCTTGATCGGAATGAGCTGTTTTCTCCTCTGCGCTTCATTCATTCTTTTCATTTGTTCCTCCCTTTTCGGTTCAGAGCATGTTTTCATTTATTATATCACGTTTTATTATGAATGTATTATTTATTTATGTTTTTTAAGTCTTTTTACATTTTTTTCATATTTGGGATTTTCCAGTCTGGTCAGGTATAAGGAGGAAACCTTTTTTGGAAAATCCCTTATTCTTCTGTATTTGCTTCAAACTCTCCTGATATCCGTTCGCGTTTTCCCAGGAATTATCTGATTAGGTCAAAATCAACTCTTGCGATCCTGCCTGTCTCATCTTCAGTGTAGTCTCTCATGTAACCTCCGCCCTCTGCGATCAAACAGGCTTTCGCAATATCCTTCGGAGTACTGGGTTCTCCATTCATAAAAAGCCGAATCCCGCTCTTTTTATATGTCTCCAGCTCTTTTTTCAGAGGTTTCATGGATTTTTTACTGCACTTTTCGTGTGACATATTTTTGCAGATTTTTCCTCCTTTCTCTCAAAATAAGATTTTAGAAAACACCTGACTTGTCAGGAAAAAATACCCCTCTGCAATTGAATTTAATCTTATGGAAATTGCATCTGCCACAGCCGGAACGCTGCATGACATGTAAATGATGGCAATGACTTGTTTGTAGAAATAAGAATTGCAGTAACTGTTCGATACCTCAACAGTCACAGATTGTAATGTTATTATGTAAGTTAGTTCAGCTTCTTTCGTTGTTCAATCACAAGAATCATATTTTTCCTTAAGATTCATTATACAGATTTCTTCTGTAGTTGCAAGGATTTTTCTTGATTTGTAAAAAAATTCCCATTTTATTTCCAAATATTTTAGAAATAGGTAAATCTAATTTCTTTACATCCACTATAGTTGTGGTATATAATATGTGATATAAGTCATGGACTATATCCTGATTTTGATATTATATTCCTGATTTTTTATAATTATAAGTTATAATGCATATGAAGGACAGTTACCATATAATAATAACAGGATCCAAAGAATAGGATGTGATGAAATGAAACTAGAAAAAATCAACGATAATCAAATTCGTTGTACCTTAACACGAGAAGATCTTGAAATGCATCAGGTAAATTTACGAGAACTGGCTTATGGCTCAGAGAAAGCCAAAAAGCTTTTCCGTGATATGATGCAGCAGGCTCAGATAGAATTTGGATTTGAAGCAGATAATATTCCGCTGATGATCGAGGCGATCCCTGTGAATCTTGACAGCGTCATCCTCATCATTACCAAGGTAGAAGATCCCGAAGAATTAGATACCCGTTTTTCCAAGTTCTCTCCATACAAAGAAAGTACTCAGACAGAACCACTTCAGCTTGATGGAGCTGACAGTATCATTGATATTTTCCAGAAAATCTGTGAGTCCAAGCTCAAAAGCAAATCTTCCAAATCCGCAGAAACCGGAGAATCAGATGAATCTTCTTCCGATTCCGGAGAAACACCGGCAGTCAATCTGATTCGTCAATATACATTTGCTCACCTGGATGATGTAATAGCAGCATCTCACGGACTCAATGGCTTTTTCTCCGGTGAGAATACCTTATACAAGAATTCCGGTAATGGAAGCTATCAGCTTATCATTCACCAGTCTTCTCACTCCCCGCAGGAATTCAATAAAGTCTGCAATATTCTTTCTGAATATGGTAAGGGTCGTGCCTGTACACCTGCCGGTGAGGCATATTTGATTGAGCATGGGGAACTGATTTCTATCAATGCTCTGCAACAGTTAATACAGCTTTAACCATGACTTATATGCAGCTGATATATTATAAAAGACTGGCATCTCTGCCAGTCTTTTATAATTAGTTATTCTCCAGAAAATCGTTGATCTGCTGAACCAGAACATCAACATCCATTCCATGAACCATAGCTGCTTCTTCCAGGGATTCCATCTGTGAAGACGGGCATCCAAGGCAGTGCATTCCTGCTCTCATAAGAATCGGTGCAATATTCGGATCTAAAGTAATCAACTGGCCGATCAGCATATCTTTTGTAACCTTTGCCATTGTATTTTCCTCCTTTTCTCAGGGTTAGAAAATAAATCTCTAAATCCCAGTGATAGTCTTCATTATAATATAAAACTATGCAGTACGCAACGTCTCATATCAAAAAACTGTGTAAATTTATACTTGTATTCTTCCCTGATATATATTAGAATAGCTTTATGGATACCTGAAAAGGTACTAAAGATATAAAGGAGGATATCAATTATGGCATACGTAATTTCTGACGATTGTGTAAGCTGCGGAACATGTGCAGCAGAATGCCCAGCAGAGGCTATTTCTGAAGGTGCAGAGCATTTCGAGATCGATGCTGATGCATGTCTTGACTGCGGAACATGTGCAGATGCATGTCCAACAGAGGCTATTCACCCAGCTGAATAATCTATCTGAGACCAAACAAAAGAAGCTGTAGTTTTTCTACAGCTTCTTTTTTGATCTTTTTTCAACAGTTGCCGCTGCTTCTTTTCTTGCCAGCTGCTGTCTTCGAATAGCAAGATCCAGAGAACGGCATCTCTCTTCATCTTCATTTTCATTCTGGAATTTAAGTTCCTGTGCGATCAGCCGTTCCAGAATTGTCTCAAATTCCAGAATTTTTTTATTATTTACTTTCCCGACTTCTTCCAAAACTTCTTCTTCCGCAATCTCATCTGATACTTCCTGCTCCAAATCCTCACCTTCCAGCAGTTTTATCCGGTTTTCGGCGGTACCTGGTACTGTCCTGGCCAGTTTTGGAATCAGCTCACGTATTGCCTGAAGCCTGAGTCCTCGTTTCTTAAGTTCTTTTATATTCAAAAAGAGCTGAATATCATATCCGGTGTAATATCGATGACCAAGTTCATTTCTGTGGATTCTCAGTTCCAGTTCTTCCTCCCAGTACCGCAGGACATAAGATTTCACTCCGGTCATTTCTACTGCCTGTCTGACGGTATACCTTGTCTCCATGGTCCACCTCCTATGAAATTCATCACCTATAATTATAATGAAAAACCCTCTCAAATTCAATAAAAACTGTCCGACAGAATTCTCCTGCAACCTGCAAAAAAACAGACACAAAGAAAAATTTCCTGTAGTTTTTCCTTTATGTCTGTTCTCAAACCATAATATTTATTTCTTCATATTCACAAACTGAGTATAACGCGGCAGCCACACCAGTTCAATTGTTCCAATTGGACCATTTCTCTGTTTTGCGATGATGACTTCAGCAATATCTTTCTTTTCTGTATCTTTGTGATAATAATCATCTCGATATAAAAACATTACCACATCGGCATCCTGCTCAATGGCACCTGACTCTCGAAGATCAGAAAGCATAGGTCTGTGATCCGGACGCTGCTCAACTGCACGGCTCAGCTGCGACAATGCAATAACTGGTACATTCAGTTCTCTTGCCAGAGCTTTGAGCGAACGGGAAATATCAGAAATTTCCTGCTGCCTTGAATCACTCTTACCACTTCCACTCATCAGCTGCAGATAGTCAATCATAATAATCCCAAGATTATGCTCCAGTTTGTATTTTCTGCATTTCGAACGCATTTCAGCAATACTGATTCCCGGTGTATCATCAATGATCAGATTTGAACGACCGATGATATCTGCACCTTCTACCAGCTTTGTCCAGTCCTCATCTTTGAGATTACCTGTACGCATATTCTGGGAATCCACATGAGATTCCATTGCCAGAAGACGGTTTACAAGCTGTTCCTTTGACATTTCAAGGCTGAATATCGCAACTGTAACATCCTTTCGAAAAGCCATATACTGTGCGATATTAAGTACAAATGCAGTCTTTCCCATAGACGGACGCGCTGCTATCAGTACCAGATCTGACGGATGCATTCCGGATGTCTTATAATCCAGATCAATAAAGCCTGTCGGAATTCCGGTTACACTTCCTTTAAGTTTGGATGCTTTTTCGATATTATTGATCGCATTCAGGACAACCTGCTGGATTGGAACATAATCTCCGCCCACTGTTCGCTGAAGAATATTGAATAATTTCTTTTCAGCTTCCTCCATGATCGTTTCTGTGCTGTCTTTCTCCAGATAGCAGGAATTCTCTACTTCCTCTGTCGCACGGATCAATTTGCGGAGCTGTGCTTTATCACTTACGATATTGGCATAGTATTTGACATTAGCAGATGTTGGTACTGCCTCAAGCAGTTCTCTGACATACTCCATGCTGCTGATATCCGGAGGTACATCTTTTTCTTTCAGACGATTCTGAAGAGTGATCGTATCAACTGGTTTTCCTTCATTACAAAGTTCAACCATCGCATCAAAAATGATCCCATACTGATTCTGATAAAAATCATCACTTGTAAGAATCTCTGATGCTATCAGAATTGCATCTCTGTCGAGAAGCATGGAACCGATCACCGATTGCTCTGCCTCAATACTATGAGGCAGAATACGCTTTATCAGTGCTTCTTCCATTTAGTTTCTCCTGTCGTTTATGCCTCTTTGATCCATACTTTCAAGCTTCCGGTTACCTTCGGATGAAGTTTGACCGGAACCTGTGTAACACCTAAGTTTCTGATCGGACTTGGAAGCTGAAGTTTCTTCTTATCGATTTCCAGGCCAAGCTGTGCTTTTGCAGCCTCGGAGATTTCTTTTGTTGATACAGATCCGAAGGTTCTTCCACCCTCTCCGACTTTGAGAGTAAGAATGATTTCTTTTGTTTCAAGTTCTTTTGCAAATGCCTGTGCTGCCTCCAGATTCTCCTGTGCAATTTTTGCTTCATTTGCTTTCTGAAGTTTCAGATCATTGAGATTCTTTGGTGTAGCTTCCAGACCAAGTTTCTTCGGAATGATCATATTTCTTGCGTATCCGTCGCTGACATTTACAATTTCTCCCTTTTTTCCAAGAGATTTGACATCTTCTAATAAAATTACTTTCATGTATTTTTTTCCTCCTGATATAACTCATCAATGATTTCTTTTAACATATCTTCGACTTTATCAATCGATTGTTTTACCTGAGCACCGGCAATATTAATATGACCGCCGCCGCCAAGTTTTTCCATCATGACCTGTACATTAACTTCATCAATTGCTCTGGCACTGACATAAACTTCTTTGTTATAGGTTGTCAGCACAAAAGAAGCCTTGACTCCTGCAATATTCAGAAGTTCATTTGCAGCCTGTGCTCCGACAACAGTCGGACTCTCAAGTCCCTTACTTGGACATTTTGCAATGGCAAAACATCCTCTGTAGATTTCAGCTGTACGCACTGCTTCTGCTCTGGCTTTGTAAGAATCTATATTATCACGAAGCATCTTTCGCACTCTGGTCATATCCGCACCTGAGCGTCTCAGGAAAGCCGCCGCCTCAAAAGTACGCACTCCTGCTCTTGTGATAAAATTATTCGTATCGATCATAATTCCGGCATAGATACAGTCTGCCTCAATGTTTCTGAGTCGCAGATCATCCGAGAAATACTGAAGAATCTCAGCTACCATCTCGCATGTGGATGAAGCATACGGCTCTACATAGGATAAAACCGCATTCTGAATGACCTCATTTCCTCTTCTATGATGATCCAGAACAACAATCGTCTTTGTCATATACAGAAGGTCCTCACATTCTGTATAGCTTGGCTTATTTGTGTCCACAACAACCACTACCGTATTATCATCGACAAGTTCCATTGCCTGATTCCTGTCGATAAACATTGACGGTTCATAGTCTGGATTATTCATATATCCTGCCATCAAAGGACGGATAGAAGTCGACGGATCATTAACGACAATATGAACCGGCTTCCCAAGCGTCTTGCCGGCACGGTAGATACCGATTGCTGCTCCAAGAGCATCAACATCTGTTATCTTGTGCCCCATGACCACAACACGTTCCTTGGTACTCATGAATTCTTTCAATGCCTGAGCTTTGACACGTGCTTTGACTCGGGTAGTTTTTTCCATTTGCTGTGCTTTACCACCATAATAGGTAATATTATCACCATTTTTGATTACGACCTGATCACCGCCACGTCCAAGTGCCATCTCTATCGCAATCCGCGAATATTCATAATCCTGAAGATAAGTAGCTGCATTCAGTCCGATACCGATACTTAAAGTGACATTCATCTCATTACCGATATTTACAGTTTTGACTTCCTCAAGAATGTGGAATTTCTGTTCTTTCAGTGCTTCCAGAGAACTCTGACGCATGATCAGGAAATATTTATCTTTCTCCAGTTTGCGGACCAGACCATCATAAGTTGAAAAATACTTTGTGATCTTTCTGTCGATCAGGGCTATCAGAAGAGAACGGCGTACATCCTCTACACTCTCCAGTGCTTCCTCATAATTGTCCAGATATGCCAGTGCAACTACCAGTTTGTTATCCTCATTTGCCTGAATATATTCCTTAAGTTCTGTCTCATCATAAAGATACATTGCTATCAGACTGGTAGTATCTGATATCTCCATCAAAAGCCTGGATGGTGCTACAGACTCTCCAAGGAGAACCTTCTGCATAGATACACGGTAAATACGATTTCCAAACTGTGTGCTGATTTCTGTAATTTCTCTGCCCGGTTCTGTCGGAAGCTTATCTGCTGTAATATCCGGAAAAATCGTATTGACATTTTTGCGGTAAAACTGATCTTTACCGGTAATCTCTGAAAATACTTTGTTTGACCAGATCATTCTTCCCTGCATGTCCATTACTGCATATGGAAGAGCAAGCTCCTCCAGAACTCTTTTTTCCAGAAATTCATACTGACTGGCAAAAGCAATCAAATCATTGAACATCAGCGGCCGATGATAAAAGAGCAGACCAATTGCTGCACCCAGGTACAGAATAATCCCCATACTGACCACTACTCCGGCTTTTATGTCGATCACATAAACCAGAAAGTTCAATGCTATCAGCAGAATAGACAAATACAGAGGCCAGCGGGCAAGATGCTTCAGATGACCTTTTAGTTTTAATTTTCCACTCATAACATTCTTTACCATTCTTTTTATAATTTGTTTTTACGATGCTATCTGTTATTATAGCAGATTTACAGACATATTACCATATGAATGTCAATAATCATTATGCTCCTTACTGTTCACTCCATTCACAGCAGCCTGGTCAAAATCCATTCCACATCACAAAGCCCTATAAAGGAACAACACGGAGTAACTTTCTATAAAGTAAAAAAGCTGCCATTCCTCCGCGGAACACACATAAATGTTTGTCCTACAGATTTATGGCAGCCTGATGTTCAACTAAAAATTAGTCCTGAACGTATGGCATCAGGGAAAGGTGACGTGCTCTCTTAACAGCAACAGTCAGAGCTCTCTGATGTTTTGCACAGTTTCCTGTGATTCTTCTCGGAAGGATTTTACCTCTCTCAGAAACGTATTTTCTGAGTTTTGCTACATCCTTGTAATCGATCTCATTGTTTTCTTTACCGCAGAATACACAAACTTTTTTTCTTCTGCGTCCGCCTCTTCTTTTCATAGGAGAGTCCGGTCTTTCGCCTCTATTGTAAGCCATGATGGTTTCCTCCTTATAATTTTCTGTAACTGTTCAGTATCTTTAAAATTACAGGTCAAAATGCATTCCATATCATCTCTGGCAACAGCATTCTGCCTCATATGTTCTGAGATACTACCTGATAGTTACACTTTCCTTCAGTTTTTAATTAAATGGAAGTTCTTCGTCAATTCCGTCAGGAATATTCATAAATCCGTCAGCAGATGCTGAAACCGGATTCGGCATAGATGGTGCAGACGGTACACTCTGCTGCGGATGTGATGCAGCATAACTGTCACTGGAAGATTTGCTCTCGGCAAATTCCTGTTCCTCAACAACAACTTCTGTTGTATAAACCTTCTGACCTTCTCTGTTGGTGTAGCTTCCGGTCTGGATACGACCACTTACTACAATCCTGATTCCCTGATGGAAGTACTTCTCTGCAAATTCCGCGCCACGTCCGAATACCACACAACTGATAAAATCAGCGGTTGCTTCTCCGTCACGCCGAAATCTTCTGTCTACTGCCAATGTATATCTTGCAATTGCCAGTGCGTTTTCTCCTGCGGAATATCTCACCTCAGGATCCCTTGTTAAGCGTCCCATTAAAATTACTTTGTTCATTATAATACCTCTTTCTTCTTAGTGAGTGAA
>CAKRTP010000012.1 GCA_934402155.1 uncultured Blautia sp.
GTCCTGTCACCTTTTTCCTGCAGTGCATTCATTGGAAGAGTCAGAACATTTTCTCTCTCCTCGATCGTGATCGTTGCTGAAGCATTCATTCCCTGCTTCATCTTCTCATCCTTTGGGATTGTGATCGTAATGGTGTATTTGGCAACACCACCATTGACACTTGCCGTATTTCCGATCTTCGTCACTTCACCTTCAAACTCCTGATCTTCGATCGCATCAAATGTCACGACTGCTTTCTGCCCCAGTTCCACTGAATTAATATCAAGTTCATCCACACTCACAGAAAGAAGTCTGTTTGCATCCGGTGATATTGTAAATGCCGTGACATCTGTACTGTACTGACTTGAGGATTCTGCAGAATCCTCAGAAGTGTCTTCTTTTGCTGATGAAGTATCTGTCAAAGAGGCGGATGCACTTTGGCTGGTCTGTGTATTCTGAGTTCCGGATGTCGAATTCTGCGAATTATTGTCGCTTTTGCTGCCCTGCTGTTCTGCTGTGTCCTGCTGTCCATCCGAAGAGGAGTTCTGCTGATCACTTCCATCTGTCACAATCTGATCGGCATCCTGTCCGGAATTATCATTTTTCTCATCCTGACTTCCCGAACCATTGTTTTCTTCAACCGTAGCCGGAAATATGATCTGAAACTCCAGGGTCTTTGCGTCATCTGACACATGTACACCAGATACCGTTCCTGTCTCGATTCCCTGTATGCTTGCCTCCGTAAAACAGTATCCATCTGCTGCCGAAAGCACAACAAGTACCTGATATCCTGTTCCTGCCGCAAAGACACTGCCCGCCGGATTCCATGTGAGCACTCCTGAGTATGCTCCATCCGAAGCTGTAATTTCTGCCACCGGTATCTGTCCTGTCACCGGTGCCGGAATCACAGCAAGTGAACTGGTTGAAGTTCCGCTTCCTGTTATAAAAAAAGCAAGTGGCTGATCTTGCGAAATATCATCTGTGTTATCCGGACCGTTCTCCGCTTCTTCCGATATGACCGGCATTGTTCCATCATCAAATGAAAGCTGTGTGAATGTCAGATCAGAAAGATCCGTTCCTGAATATGCCATCTGAGATATATTTCCGGCACTACTGTTCTGCGAAGAAGATTCCGCAGATGTCGTTCCGCTTGTTGCCACATTTACATCCTGCACAATTCCATCCTGTACCGCTGTGATCTGTGGTGTTTTTGCAAGCTGTGCAAGCTTCTGCAATGTCTGTGTCCTTGCTTCACGGACGAGCAGGAGTTTTTCATATTCCGCACTGCTTTCAGTCCCATCCAGCACAAGAAGTTCATCATCTGCACTGACGACTTCGTTTTCAGAGACTGACACGGAAGATACACACCCTCCCGCTGCTGTAAGTTCATACGGCTGATGAATATAGAGTGTTCCTGATCCCAGAAGATTCCCATCTGTATCCGACACCCTCACTTCATCCCCCAGAACAGTCCCATTATCTGTCACGGTGATGATCGCATTTTTGCTTTCCACAGAAGCAACAGTTCCACTGATAACCGTTCCATCGGATAAAGTCACAGAAACGTCGTCACCTTTCTCCACGGTATCTGTTTTTTCCACAGATACCGCCATATATCCGTCCAGCGACAGTTCCATCAGTGAACCTTTTTCTGTTATGACATCTGTAACATCTGATCCTTCTTCCACATAAACAGCCTTCACCCTGCCTGAAACTGAACTTACAACTGTATTTTCATCCTCGTCTTCCTGGCAGGTGCGGATTTTCTCATCCAACTCCTCCAGTTCACTCTGGATCTCATCCATTGCAGTCTGTACAGAAGTGACCTCGACATTTGCCAGAACTGTTCCTGCCGAAACGTAGTCTCCGCTTTCGACCAGAACATCTTCTATTGTCAACCCTGATGGGATGGTCACTGCCTCTGCATCATCCAGTTCCAGATTTCCGGTCCCTGTGATCGTATTGGAAATATTTCCTTTTTTTGCTTCTGTCTGCTGCACTCTGTCTGTTTCTGCAGCTGCTGCCATCGGCCGTCTCACTTTCTTGTAGGCGACCACTCCTGACGTTCCTGTCACTGCCATGACAAGGACAAAGCTTATTATCTTTTTTTTACTGGATTTCTTCACTTTTCTTCCCTTTTGAAACATTTTCACCCTCCAAGCTGTTTCTGGGATATAGTCTAGCAAAAAGGTGTGTTCACTTATTGTCTGATCTGTGAAAGCCTTATGAAGTAACCTTAAACGAACCTTAAAATCCACAGATTCTATCTGATTTATCCGATTTGTACAAATAATTTTCGTATTTTTTAATTTTATTATGGATATTTTCTAACTATTGTGTTATGATATTCACAAATAAAAGTCCATCGAAAGGAGGATTCTATATATGAGCAAACGTATTATCACAATCAATCGAATGTACGGAAGCGGTGGACGTGCAATCGGAAAAGCCCTTGCAGACGAACTTGGAATTGGTTTTTACGACAGAGAACTGATAGAGATCGCTGCCACGAAGAAGAATATCCCTCTTGGTGATCTCGCTGATGTAGACGAAAAAAGACCGGGAGCATGGAGTTTTCCTATAAGTCATGAGATTCAGATCAGTCCGGATTACCGTGCAATCCCGATGAACGATATTCTGTTTGAAATCCAGCGTGATATTATCCTCTCTCTTTCTGACAAAGAAGACTGCGTGATCGTGGGCAGATGTGCCAACCATATTCTTCAGGATCGTACCTTAAGCGTATTTATTTACGCTCCGTTTGAAACCCGTGTAAAAACTATCATGGAACGACTTGACAGAGAAGAAAAAAGTGCCCGGAAACTTGTCAAACGGATGGATAAAGAGCGCAGATCCTATTATGAATTCTTTACCGACGAAAAATGGCTGGATATGGGACAATATGATCTGTGCATAGACAGCAGCAAATTTACTACCGAAGAAATTGTAAAGATCCTTAAAGAAGCATACGAACGATAAACGTGGGGGATACACCGCATCCCCCACTTATTTTATCTGGATATATATTCTTTTAAAAATTCATAAATCTGATTTTCGGTTGGCGGACAGCCTTCTGCATGATGTCTGAAGTTTCTGGTACAATGTCCGACTCCCAATTCTCCACTCTTACCTCTGTATCCCTGTCCGATACAGATTTTTTCATGAAGTTTTTCGAGAAGTCCTTCCTGCTTCAGCATATCCAGTGCCGGGATCAGATATCCATAGCAGGCGCTGCAGGAATCCACTTCCTCTACCGCATCAGCTACCTCTACTACCTTGCGTCGTTTTGGAATATTCTGCTTAACATCTTCGCCCAGTACGCGGATATCCGCTTTTGAGATATCAGAACATCCGACTCCAAGCTCTCCGGCAAGCTTCACATACGGAACATCAGAGACACTATAATGAAGCTGCTGGCAGACATAAGCATCTACAAGTACCGGATCCAGTGCTGTCCAGATACGGTTCATGACTACCGGATTTCCACCGTCTTCGAAATCCAGATCTCCACAGATATTATCAACTACAATAAAGTCCTGATGGATTCCTGTATTTAAATGTGCGATCGGTTTGTGAAGACCCATCGAATGGAAATGACGTTTCTCTGTATTCGGGATCAGTCCTTTCATATTCTTAAGTGCACAGGTGATCTTTGTCTGACAGTGTCCCTTCATGACCGGTACATTGATCAGGAAATCAACATCCTTTACGCTGTTACAGATCTTAAGTTCCAGACCACTGCAGTCCTTTGTGAAGCTTTTGTCCTTCTGTGTGTCGTGGAATTCCACGTCATAATCATCGCAGATCTGCTGATAACCACATACCTCAAATACATCCGAAGTACGGTCCCCTACCCAGGAACCCTCGAGGATCATCATCCTGCGGAAGCCATGCTCCTTCAGGTATTCAAGGATACCGGCAATGATCTCGGTATGTGTCGTCGCGCCGTTGGACGGGTCAGATGCGGAAACCATGTTTGGCTTGATACCAACCATCTTGTCCTTATCGCCGATCAGCTCCGCAAGGTTGCTCTCCTCCAGAAGTTCCTTGGTGATCTTTTTGTATTCTGTACCACTCTTTATAAAAATCTGGTTTTTCTCCATAAAATGCTCCTCCTGCCTGCATATATATTTTCTCTTTTTACAGGATAACGTATTTGGGGAAAATATTCCAGTTAATTATTTTAAGAGTGGGATTAGTTTCATTGTTACTGTTTACTCCGTTCACAGCAGCCTAGTCAGAACTCTTTCCTCTCCATGATCCGCTCGCTGGCTTTTACGGATACTGTCGTGCAGATCACCAGCGCTACGATCAGCAGACATGCTGTCTGCCACCCGGAAAGTCTTCCCAGAAGATCAAAACTTCTCACAAAATCTTTCTTATATATATTATACACTTCCCTGCATACCGCTACCAGCAAAAAAAGCGCCGCAACTGCCGCCACCATGACAATTCTGCTCTTCTCTGCCTCATACTTTAAGCGCAGTGGAATCGTTCCGCAAAGAATGATCCCTGCAATGATCATCGAAACACCTGCACTGATCAGAAGGTCCTGCATTTCCTGATTTCCGGTAAACTGTACTTTCAATATCCCAATAAGCAGAGCAGCCACACCTGTCACTGCTGCGAAGCAGAAACCAAGCAGATATTTCGACCATACATACTGTTTTCTGGTAACAGGAAGGGTCATCAGATAATTCATTCCATGGTGATAAGCATCATAGGAAATCGTTCCGACAGAGACACCAATACTTACAAAAACCGAATAAGACACAAAAAAGGTACTTCCATTCTTCTGCACGATCAGATAGATAAATCCGATCAGGAAAACAGCCAGATATGTCTTTATGTTTATTTTGAGTAGTTCCATATCTTTCGCTAACAATCCACTCATAATGCCTCTCCTTTCACCAGCATGGAAATCACTTCATCTACGCTTCCTTTTTCGACTACAATCCCCGGGTGGTTTTCCAGATAATAGTTCTTCTGGTCTGTCAGACAGCTGTAGCCGAAGGGCTCTTTTCTCACACGCAGAAGATATTCTTTGTCAAGGGCCTCGTATTCCTGATCTGATACTTTGAGGAATCCATATTCCTCAAGAATACGGTCTGTCTCTTCATGAAGGACGATCTTGCCTTCATGGATCATGTACAGGTCATCACAGAAATGTTCCAGATCGCCGGAAATGTGTGAACTGATCACGATAGAGCGTCCCGGGATCTCCATATATTCCCGCAGAAGATCAAGGATTTCTTCTCTTGCGACCACATCCAGCCCCGCCGTCGGCTCGTCAAGGAGCAGCAGCCTGCTGCCATGGCTGAGCGCAAGAAGTACATTCAGCTTCGCTTTCATTCCTGTAGAAAACTCTTTGATCTGTTTATTCAGCGGGATCTGGAATCTTTCGCATCTTTCACGAAACTCTTTTTCCTGAAAATCCGGATAAAAGCGGCTCATGACCGGAATAAGCTGCTGTACTTTCAGATATTCGGAAAAGCCGCTGTCAGAGAATACAGCTCCTATCTCCTGTTTCTCCTCTGCGCCAAGGTCTGCAGCATTTCTGCCAAACACTTCCACGCTTCCCTGATCCGGGCGGATAAGCCCGAGCATCAGCTTGAATGTCGTACTCTTACCGGCTCCGTTTGCCCCGATCAGCCCGATGATCCGATCCTCAGGGATCTGCATATTCAATTCCAGTGTAAAACTGCCATATTTCTTTCTTACATGCTCCAGCTGCACTAACATATCTCATCCTCCATTATGATCTCAAACGACTCACGGATCTCCTTCGCCGTCAGTCCTCCGGCACGTGCCTTACGGATGGCGGCTTCCAGCTCCTTCTCCAGTTCCTTGCGCCGCTCCTCCATCAAAAGTTCCTGATTTGTATTTGCGATAAAACTTCCCTTCCCATGGACAGTCACGACCAGTCCTTCTGCTTCCAGACTGTCGTAGGCTTTTTTTACTGTAAGAGCACTGATCTTCAGTTCTCTGGAAAGTACACGCACTGAAGGAAGTGCCTCTCCCGCAGTCAGTGTACCTTCTATTATCCCTGCTTTAATCTGAGCCATGATCTGCTCATAGATTGGTTCCATGGAAGTATGATTAATAATAAGCTCCAACTTCATCCCTCCTTGTACAAACAGTATATAACAGTATGATACTGTTGTCAACTGTTATATGCTGTTTATTTTTTCCTATCCCAACAGCCAAAAAGAAAAGCCTTCTCCCTGTCATCAAACCAGACTGACCGGTTGTGACAGAAAAAGGCTTTTCTCCTGTTCTCTCAATATTTGATTTTTTTCGTTTCTCCCTTAAGATATCTGTATTTGATATAGTGGAGAAGTTTTTCTTCGCCATGGTCATTCAGAATACGAAGAAGTGCTTCCAGTTCTTTTTTGGTCTGTGGATGAATAAACCAGAGGTCTTCTTTGCTTTTCATGAAATACTCCAGAGGCTGACTGTCCGTATAGGCATCTCCCAGATAATTCCGCGAAGCACTGATCCGGTCCATGACCATCTCTGCCACATATTTACGCGGCATCTGAGCCCCCATGATCACATGATCTTTGTCAAGGGAATAATCGACCCAATGTTCAAAATGATGCTTGTTTCTGCCCTTATGATGCAGCCAGGATGTAGAAACACCGATATCCTCTCTTTCTGCATTATTAGGACTTCTTGTTCCCTGATAATATTTACACCCTACCAGAAATTCCGTTGGTGTATACTTGGAAAGGTCATGAAGCAGTCCCTGCTTATATAATCCGATCCGGAAACAGTATTTCATAACCAGAAATTTATGCCTTGTTATCGTTTTGAAGTGCAGCCACGGATGCATCTTCTCTCTCCCCCTGCCTTGCTGCCAGTACCACAATGGTACGTGGATTGATATCTATTGTTTTCCTGTAACTTTTACTGTCTTCCCGGAACCATTTCCCTGTTTCCTGATCCGAGGTATCGACAATTTTCTTCCATACCATTCCATCAGGAAGGTTTGGCAATGCGATCGCCCTTTCCTCCCAGTGGAAATTGTAACCTATATAAAGGAAATCATCCTTTGTTCCATCCGGCTTCTCTGCGTAATCTCCACAGTACATAATGCCGATCAGACGACTGGTATTTTCCGTATTCAGAAACCACGCACGTTCTCCATGGAAAGAAATATCCGGAAATCCTTTTGCCATATAGTCTACATTTCGCATTTCATCCGGCATGTGAAGGATCGGATGATTTTGACGAAAAGCAATTGCTTTTTTGACAAAAACAAAAAGCTTTTCCTGTTTTTTCAGAGACTTCCAGTCTGTCCATCCCACGCTGTTATCCTGGCACCAGGCATTGTTGTTTCCATTCTGGGAATTGCCAAACTCATCGCCGCCATAGATCATAGGCGTGCCCTGACTAAGAAGCAGCATAAGAAAAGCATTTCTAAGCTGCTGCTCACGAAGCTTGCGGATCGCCTGTTTCCTGGAAGCACCTTCCACACCGCAGTTCCAGGAATAGTTATAATCACTGCCATCCCGATTATCCTCGCCGTTTGCTTCATTATGACGGTAATTATACGTTACCGTATCATACAGGGTAAATCCGTCCTGACTTGCCATATAATTGATTGTTCCAAATATCCCTGTATTTCTCCTGATATGGAACTGAGCGCCTGCAACCATTCCTTCATCACTTTTGAGAAGCCGGCGCATATCCTGCATAAAGCCTCTGTTATACTCTGCCAGCATGTTTTCTCTCTCCGGCTGTCCGGAAATATCTGAAAACATTTTTTTGACTCCGTAGAGAAAAGGATCTTTCTCTATCAGTCCCACGGGGACACCCTCTCCCACCAGATGAAAACCGTCCACATGATAATATTTTTTCCAGAACCACAGCGCATAAAGAGCTTTCATCGGCGCCGTATCTGCGGGAAAATACATTTCCATAATACATTCTATGCCTGCCTCATGGAAAGCTCTCACCATATCACAAAACTCTTTCTGAGGTTTTTTGGTTGCACAGTAAGCACTCTTGGGTGCAAAATAAAATCCAGGCAGATAACCCCAATAATTAACCTTATCTTTCTGGCTTTTCTGTCGGATCATGGTCTTACCTGCCTCTGCCGCTGATCTTTCCATAAATTCATACACCGGCATCAGTTCAACAGCATTGATTCCCAGTTCCTTCCAGTAGGGGATCATTTCAACAAGACCTGCAAAAGTTCCTCTTTTCTTCGGAGAGATCTTTGCCTGTCTGGTATATCCCCTGACATGGATCTTATAAAGGAGCATATCCTGGTAAGGAATCTTCGGTGCTGTATCCCCGGCCCAGTTATATCCCTTTATGTTCAGAAAACTGCATCTTATTTTGTGCTCATCTTCTTTTTCTGCTGTCTTTCCAAATGGTTCTCTTCCTGTCAGTCCATAAGCATAAGGATCCTGACATATCTTTGTATCGATTCGAAAATTATATTCATACTGCTCCGGTTTGAATCCGGATATCATCATTGCACACATACGGCCCGTCCGGTTTGCCTTTGCAAAAGGAATCTCCTTCGCCGGTTCTGCCTTACCTTTACGATACAGGAGCAGAGAAGCATCCACATCGCCTGGAACCTCCACAGCAAAATTCATTCCCCCGGAAACTTTTGTGGCACCTGGCAGCATCGGATTGCCCTCATGTACCAAAAGTCCGCTTTGATCGTACATAATCTTATCTCCTTCTCTATATCTGCAGTTTATCTCACATGCGTCTGACCTGAAGATCAGAGCTGTTCTGTGTCCAGCTCGATCGGACAATGATCTGAACCCATGATCTCTGTATGGATTACCGCATCCTTCAGATAGTCCTTGAGTGCGGGCGATACCAGGAAATAATCTATTCTCCATCCCGCATTCTTCTCGCGGGCTTTGAAACGATAGGACCACCAGGAATAAATCCCCTCCTGATCAGGATAAAAATAACGGAACGTATCAATAAATCCGCTTTCCAGAACTTTCGTAAAGCAGTCCCTCTCTTCATCTGTGAAGCCGGCATTCCTGCGATTTGTCTTTGGATTCTTAAGGTCGATCTCCTGATGTGCAACGTTCAGGTCGCCGCAGCAGATGACCGGTTTTTGCTCCTGAAGCTTCAGAAGATAAGCAAGGAAATCCCTCTCCCACTCCATTCGATAGGCGAGACGTCTCAGTTCACTCTGTGAATTCGGTGTATATACAGTTACAAAATAAAAGTGTTCAAATTCAAGCGTGATCACACGGCCTTCTTTATCGTGTTCCTCTGCTCCTATCCCATAAAAAACAGAAAGCGGCTCCTTTTTTGTAAAAACTGCCGTTCCGGAATACCCTCTTCTGTTTGCATAATTCCAGTACTGATAATAACCCGGAAGCTCAATTTTGACCTGTCCTTCCTGACATTTTGTCTCCTGCAGGCAGAAAATGTCTGCATCCAGTTCCTGAAATCTATCTTCAAAGCCTTTTGTCAGGCATGCTCTGATCCCATTTACATTCCATGAAACAAATTTCATTCGATATCTCCTTCATCTTTTTACATCTGTCTTCATTTATTATACATGATTCACGGGTGAGTTGAAATACATTTTTTTATTTTTTGCACAGAACAACCGTTGTAAATTCCTTTATTTTCTGATAAAATTAATAAAATAATCAAAAGAAAACAAAAGTGAGGAATTCAATTATGAGTGATGAATTTACAAATTCCAAATGCGCTCCGAGCGACTGTGCAAGCTGTGGACTGAACTGCGGCGGATCTGATTCTGCAGAGAATCACAGCACAATTTCTCTGACTCTTGATGATGATACAGAGATCGAATGTGCGATTCTTACTGTCTTCCCGATAGACGAACAGGAATACATTGCCCTTCTTCCACTGGACGAGAACGGACAGAACCAGAATGGTGAAGTTTATCTGTATCGTTTCTCACGTACAGAACATGGCGATCCAATGCTTGCCAACATCGAAGACGATGCCGAATACCAGGCAGCTGCTACGGCGTTTGATATTGTTCTTGACAATGCCCGCAAAGCAGAAGAGGCTACGGAGTAATTTCCTGCAAAGCAAAATAAGCGGAGATTCCGAACTGACATATTTCGGATACTCCGCTTTTGTATTTCTGATCACAGCTTCTGAACAGCTGATTTCTCTTTAGTTCTGTGTAGTGCTTCCAAAACCGCCGTTTCGCACACCCTGTGTGTCATCATCTACAGTAATTCCATATTCTACAAAAATCCCCTGCATAAAACCGGTTCCGGCAGCAAGGCTGACCGTCTTGTCTTCATTACTGTCATTTGTGATTTTTGCAAAAATATGTCCTTCATTATCAGAATAGAAATAATCACTGTCAATGATCCCAACTGTATTGTTGAGCTGCAGACGATATTTAAATCCCAGGCCGCTTCTCGGATAACATTTCAGAACCCAGTCCTGCTCCATCTCTACCCGGACACCTGTCGGAATCTTGATGGTTTCACCTGGCTTCAATGTAAACTCAGCCGGTGCATAAAAATCATATCCTGCACTCCCTGCTGTTGCTCTTTCCGGAAGCCTGATCCTGTTATAAATATCAGCAACTGTTTCTTCTGCTGTCTCCGGAAAGGTATCTTTCCAGTCTGCCGCAAAACGTTCTGCACTTACTTTATGAAATTTGGCAATTCGCTTCATGTAAATCCTCCTGATTCTCCCTGTCATTCTGCATGAAGAACAATTCTGTGTTCACAAAGAGTAGACGGAACATTGATCACCCGCTGATTGGAAGAACCCCTCCATTTCAGTCCGACATCCAGTTTATCTACCTGAAATTCTCCATCTACAAGCACATCCAGATAACGAATGATCTCTTCATGCTGAATCTCTTCCCAGAGGGAACCTGTATAAAGCCAGATAGTTTTATTTGGATATTTTTCTTTGATCTTTCGTGCAAGGGCTGTCACTGCTGAAATATTGGACGGATGAAGCGGATCTCCTCCCGAGAAGGTGATTCCGCTGATATAATCCTTGTCCAGTTCTGTAAAAATCTCCGTTTCTTCCGCTTCTGTAAACGGAAGACCTCCGTTTGGATCCCAGGTGATAGGATTCTGACACTCCCGACAGCAGTGATTGCAGCCGGCAACCCAGAGTACCACCCGAAGTCCGTCTCCATTCAGCATATCGTCCCTGGTTATATTATGATATCTCATTTCTTTATGCTTCTTCCGGTACATCCTTAATGCTGAAACTCATTCTGCCCATCTTGTCTTTTCCAAGGCAGATTACTTTTACCTTGTCACCAAGGGTCAGAACATCTTCTACTTTATCGATTCGGTGATCGCTGATCTTGGAAATGTGGACCATGCCCTCTTTACCAGGAGCAAATTCAACAAATGCACCAAAATCTTTGATACTTACAACAGTACCTTCAAAAATCTGGCCTGCTTCAAAATCTGTTGCGATCGTTTTGATCATTTTTCTTGCTTCATCCATTCCGTGCTGATCAACACCGCAGATAGATACGGAACCTTCATCTGTGATATCGATCTGAACACCTGTACGCTCGATAATCGCATTGATGGTCTTTCCTCTCTGTCCGACAACATCGCCGATCTTCTGAGGATCGATCTGAAGCTGAACGATCTTCGGTGCATATTTATTTACCTGAGCACGTGGCTCTGCGATGCATTTCTCCATAACTTCTGTGAGGATATACTCTCTTGCTTCTTTTGTTCTGCGGATTGCCTCTTCTACGATCTGTCTTGTCAGACCATGAATCTTGATATCCATCTGGATTGCTGTGATACCCTCATGTGTACCTGCAACCTTGAAGTCCATATCTCCAAAGAAATCCTCAAGTCCCTGAATGTCTGTCAGTACGATGTAATCATCATCTGTTGCACCTGTAACAAGACCACAGGAGATACCTGCAACCGGTTTGCGGATCGGCACGCCTGCTGCCATAAGAGACATGGTAGATGCACAGATACTTGCCTGGGAAGTAGAACCGTTTGATTCAAATGTCTCAGATACGGTACGGATCGCATATGGGAATTCCTCTGCTGACGGAAGTACAGGAACAAGTGCACGTTCTGCCAGTGCTCCATGTCCGATCTCACGACGTCCCGGTCCTCTGGATGGTTTTGTCTCACCTACAGAGTAGGACGGGAAGTTGTAATGATGCATATATCTCTTAGATGTCTCAAACTCATCAAGTCCGTCTATTCTCTGTGCTTCTGAAAGAGGAGCCAGAGTCGTCATAGTACAGATCTGTGTCTGTCCACGTGTAAACATAGCTGATCCATGAACTCTCGGAATAATGTCAACTTCTGCTGCCAGAGGACGGATCTGTGTGATCTGACGGCCATCCGGACGTTTGTGGTCTCTCAGGATCATCTTGCGGACAGTCTTCTTCTGGTACTGATATACTGCTTCTCCGAGAACAGCCAGCCATTCTTCATTCTCTGCAAAAGCTTCCTGAAGTCTTGCTGTGATCTCACGGATGTTTTCCTCTCGTGTCTGCTTGTCATCTGTGAAGACTGCCTCTTCCATTTCTTCTGACGGCACGATCTTGCGGATTGCCTCAAACAGTTCTTCCGGAACTGCACAGGAAGCGTAAAGATGCTTCTCCTTGCCGCACTCTGCGACGATCTTGTCGATGAAGCGGATAATCTCCTGGTTTACATCATGTGCTTTATAGATTGCTTCGATCATCAGATCTTCCGGTACCTCATTTGCACCAGCTTCGATCATGATTACTTTTTCTCTTGTGGAAGCAACAGTCAGCTGAAGATCAGAAAGTTCTTTCTGAGCCAGAGACGGGTTGATGATAAATTCTCCGTCGATCAGGCCAACCTGTGTGGTAGCACACGGTCCGTCAAACGGGATATCTGAGATACAGGTTGCAATAGCAGAACCAAGCATAGCCGGAATCTCCGGATTACACTCAGGATCTACGGACATAACCATATTTACCAGAGTTACATCATTTCTGTAGTCCTTCGGGAAAAGCGGACGCATCGGGCGGTCGATAACACGTGATGTCAGGATCGCATGCTCACTTGCTTTACCTTCTCTTTTGTTAAATCCTCCTGGAATCTTGCCTACCGCATACATTTTTTCTTCATATTCAACGCTCAGAGGAAAGAAGTCAATTCCTTCTCTCGGCTCCTTTGATGCTGTTGCAGTAGAAAGCACAGTTGTATCACCATAATGCATAAGAGCTGCACCGTTAGCCTGCTTTGCAACACGACCGATATCTACAGTCAGTGTTCTTCCGGCTAATTCCATAGAATAACTTTTGTACATACTTTTTCTCCTTTTATTTCTTACGTTTTGATTTTACAGAAGTCCGAAACAACTGAAAAACCCACTGGACTCAATGGACTTTTCAGTAGTCTCGGAAATAACTTCTGTTTTATTTTTTTCATTTAAAAACAGGGCGGATGGTTTATCCGCCCCGTCCGTATACTAATTATTTTCTTAAACCTAATTTCTCAATCAGTGCACGGTATCTTTCGATGTCTGTTTTCTTCAGGTATGCCAGAAGTCCACGTCTCTGACCAACCATCTTCAGAAGACCACGTCTGGAGTGATGATCTTTGTGATGTGACTGTAAATGCTCTGTAAGCTCCTGAATTCTTGCTGTAAGAACTGCTACCTGTACTTCCGGTGAACCTGTGTCACCCTCACATCTTGCATATTCTTTCATGATTGCCTGTTTTTTTTCTTTTGAAATCATTTTGATTTCCTCCTTAAAAATATTTTATTAATGAACCGCCGCATATTAAGAAACGGTTGGAGATTCCAATCTCTGAATATGGGCTGATTTACACCTCGAATAGTATAGCACAAAAGATCTGACGTGTAAACAAGATAATTATTTATTTTTTAACTTATTTCAGACGATGTGAGACTCTTATCTGTGTTCAAAAAAGTTTTCCCCTGCTTCAATGTCTCTTGTAATCTGTGCCTTAAGTGCCTCAAAGGATGCAAATTTCTGCTCCGGACGCTGGAATTTCAAAAAGGAAACAATACACTCCTGCCCATACAGATCCCTGTCACAGTCAAAAAGATAAGTTTCAACTCCCAGGAATTTCTCTCCGACCGTCGGTTTGTATCCGACATTGGTGATTCCCCTGTATTCTGTCTCTCCAAACCTTGATACTGTCACATAGACACCATTCGGCGGCATAAGTTTCTGTTTTGGAGGAATCAGATTGGTCGTCGGAAAAAATTTCCTGTGCCCAAGTCCTTTTCCATGCAGCACTTTTCCTTCTACAAAAAAGTCGTTTCCAAGAAGATCTGATATCTTTTCCATGTTGCCTTTTTTGAGCTCTTCCCTGATGAATGTACTGCTGATCTTACGGCTTCCATCCATTTCTTTTGGGACAATTTCTGTATCATAGCCATATTTCAGACCTGATTTATCCAAAAGTTCCGGAGTTCCCTTCCGTTCATATCCGAATCGGAAATCTTCTCCCACTACCACAAAAGAGGCCTGCAGCGCACCGACCAGAATCTGACGGATAAACTGCTCCGCTTTCATGTGCCTCATCTGTTCGTTCAGCGGACATTCCAGAAGGACATCCACACCCATATCTTCAAGAAGCAGTCTTCTCTCTTCTCCTGTGAGGATTGTCTGACGATCGGACGCAAAAGCAACAACCACAGAAGTGGTTCCATATTGTTTTTTGTGATCCAGGATCTTCTGTATCAGTTTCCTGTGTCCGCGATGAATTCCGTCAAATTTCCCAAGCGTGACTGCACAGTTGGAAAACTTTGGAAACTGACCTTCAATCTTCATGTATTCCATGTATTCTGACTCCTGTTTTTCTCCGCTGTTATTCAGAGAAACATTTTCTGAGGCTGATAGCGGTGTTTTTTATTGTCCCACTCATAAATTCCCAGAAAAGCTCCCTCGCTGGTGCACATCCGCACCCAGCCTTCTTTGCTCTGTGTTTCCGTCATTGTATCCGGCAATGCATTCCCGTTCAAAAGAAGACGATCTCCGAATTTATTGCATCGAATCTGCGGATATGCCTTAAGAACTTCTGAGACAGAAATGATTCTCTGTTCGAGAATTCCCTCCTCCATCTCTTTCTGCACCTCGCCAAGTGTGATACTGTCTTCCCATCTGTATTCACCGGAAGCTGTGCGGATCAGTTCTTCCATACAGGCACCACATCCCAGTTTCTGTCCGATATCATGGCACAGTGTGCGGATATACGTTCCCTTACTGCAGGTAACGGAAAAACGTACGAGCGGAAGCTTCATTTCCAGAATTTCTATTTCGTAGAAACAGACCGGACGTGCCTTGCGCTCTACCGTTTTCCCTTCTCTTGCAAGTTCATACAGTTTTTTTCCATCCACCTTGAGTGCCGAATACATCGGAGGAATCTGCTGCTGTTCGCCCAGAAAACTCCGGATCACTGCGCTCACTTCCTCCTCAGTAACTGCGACTGGTTTTTGGTGCAGGACAGTACCTGTCATATCCTGGGTATCTGTCTCAAGTCCCAGATGAAGAACAGCCTCATAGGTCTTACGTTTTTCGGTAAGAAGATCCACCAGTTTTGTGGCTCTGCCCAGTACGACCGGAAGGACTCCCTGTGCCTCAGGATCCAGTGTGCCGGTATGTCCGATTTTTTTCATATGAAGGATTCCACGAAGCTTTGCAACCACGTCATGAGAAGTATAACCTTTCTCTTTTCGAATGATCAGAACTCCGTCCATTATGCCTCCTCTTCACAGAGCTGTTTCTCGATCTCTGCCGTCAGATTATTGACAACATCATACATGGAACCCTGAAGATCACAGCCCGCTGCTCTGGTATGTCCACCGCCGCCGAAAAATACCGCAACCTTGCTCACATCAACCTTGCCATTTGAACGAAGAGAAACCTTGAAGCTCTGTGTCTCTGTCTCATAAATAAATATTGCAACCTCTACACCTCTGGTAAGGCGAAGCTGACTGACTATACCATCCAGATCACTGCCTTCTACTCCATAAAACTCCATATCTCTTCTGCGGAGATATCCCACAATGCATTTGCCGTTCTGAAGAAGAATGCTCTCTGCCAGCACACGTCCCATGACCTGCAGCTGAAGATATGTCTTTTCATAAAAAGATTCATCAATAATCTTACTGAAAGGAATTCCATGTTTCATCAGTTCTCCTGCAATACGCATGGTTTCCGGAGAAGTTGAAGAATACTGAAATACTCCTGTATCATGAACCATTCCTGTATAGATTGCAGTTGCGATTGGACGGTCTATTTTCTCCTGATCCAGAAGTCCGTAAAGTACTTCGCAACAGGAACTGATCTCGCCTCTGACATAGTTGATATCTGCGAATTCCGGATTACTTATATGATGGTCGATGCAGACAGTTTTTTTTGCATGATCAAAAGCATCCCCTGCAACCGCCAGACGCTCGCGCGTGCTGACATCACAGGTAATGAACAGATCAAATTCTCTGCCTTCTTCCACTTCTGTTTTGATGTCACCGATATGGTCAATATGACCAAATATCGGTTTCGGATGATCCAGATACACATTCACATCCACATCTGGAAAATAACTTCTGATATAGAGATATAAAGCCATGCAGGAACCAACGCAGTCTCCATCAGGTCTGACATGTCCGCCGATGCCTACTGTTTTAATGCCTTCCAGTACTTCTGAAATATTTTTCATGACACTCCCTCTTATTCTGTTACTGTTTCAGACAGTCAGACAGAACCGGTCCCGGTCTGTCTTAGTCCTCCTCCGCTGACTTTGCTGCGGAAGCATCTTTTTTTGTCACATCGTCAATCAGTTTTGACATATTTACGCCGTATTCGATGGATTCATCAAGAATAAAACGGATTTCCGGTGTGTTTCTCAGATTCAGATTTCTTGCCAGCTGCCTTCTGATATATCCCTCTGCTTTATTGAGCCCCTGGATAGTTGCATCCTTTGCCTCTTTGCTGCCAAGGACACTGATAAATGCCTTGCAGGTTTTGAGATCGGGTGCAACTTCCACAGCCATGACAGACGTCATCGGATGAATACGGGGATCTTTGACCTCGTTTCTGATGATCGTGCTCAGTTCTTTCTGAACCTCACCATTGATACGGGTATTCTTAATGCTGTTTTTTCTCATTTATGATCTCCTATCTTGGTACCTCTACCATGATATAAGCTTCTACTTTATCTTCTTCTTTGACTTCATTGAAGCCGTTGAATACGAGACCGCACTCATATCCTGTCTTAACTTCTTTGACATCGTCTTTGAAACGCTTCAGAGATGCAAGCTCACCCTCAAAGATCTGCTCGCCCTCTCTGGTGATACGAACCTTGCAGTTTCTCTGGAAGACACCATCAAGAATATAACTTCCTGCAATTGTACCGACACCAGATGCCTTGAACAGCTGACGCACTTCTGCATGACCGATAACTTTTTCTTCATATACAGGATCAAGCATACCCTTCATTGCCGCCTCTACATCTTCAATTGCCTGATAGATGACTCTGTACAGACGAAGATCTACGCCTTCCTGATCTGCAAGCTGTTTTGCCATCGCATCCGGACGAACATTAAATCCGATGATGATCGCATTGGAAGTTGCTGCAAGAGATACGTCAGACTCATTGACAGCACCAACACCGCCATGGATCACACGGACAACAACTTCTTCATTGGAAAGTTTTGTAAGACTCTGCTTAACTGCCTCTACAGATCCCTGTACGTCTGCTTTGATAATAAGCGGAAGTTCCTTAAGGTCACTTGCCTGGATCTGATCGAACAGATTATCCAGAGAAAGCTTGCCTTTTGTTTCTTCCAGCAGGTGTTTCTTATTCTCTGTAACGAAAGCAGCTGCAAAATTCTTGGCTTCCTTGTCGCTTGGGAATGCCATCAGGATCTCACCTGCATTCGGTACATCATTGAGTCCAAGGATCTCAACAGGTGTGGAAGGTCCTGCTTCTTTCACTCTTCTTCCTCTGTCATCCATCATTGCACGAACTTTACCGCTGCATGCACCTGCGGCAATGAAATCTCCGACATGAAGAGTTCCCTTCTGTACAAGGATTGTAGCAACCGGTCCCTTACCTTTGTCAAGCTGTGCCTCAATAACAAGACCTCTTGCTGCACGGTTCGGGTTTGCCTTAAGTTCGAGTACTTCCGCGGAAAGAAGGATCATCTCAAGCAGTGTTTCAATTCCCTCTCCTGTATGTGCGGATACCGGTACAAAGATCGTGCTTCCGCCCCAGTCTTCCGGAATCAGTTCATATTCTGAAAGCTCCTGTTTTACTCTCTCTACATTTGCACTTGGTTTGTCAATCTTGTTGATCGCAACGATGATCTCAACACCAGCTGCTTTTGCATGGCTGATCGCCTCTACAGTCTGCGGCATGACACCGTCATCGGCTGCAACTACAAGAACTGCGATATCTGTTGAGTTCGCACCACGCATACGCATAGCAGTGAATGCTTCATGTCCCGGTGTATCGAGGAATGTGATCTTCTCTCCGTTGATCTCTACAACAGAAGCACCGATATGCTGTGTGATTCCACCGGCCTCGCCTCTTGTCACATGAGTATCACGGATTGCATCCAGAAGGGATGTCTTACCATGGTCAACGTGACCCATGACACAGACTACAGGCGGTCTGGAGACCATATCTGCTTCGTCTTCTTCATCCTCTTTGAGAAGTTCTCCGATCACGTCTACCTTCTCTTCCGGCTCTGCAATGATATCATATCCCAGAGCGATCTCCTGCGCTTTTTCAAAATCGATCTCATGGTTTACTGTTACCATGGTTCCTTCCATGAAAAGCTTCTTGACAATTACAGACGGCTGCATCTTCATAGCTTCAGCCAGTTCACGGATTGTCATCTTCTCCGGAAGTGTGATCTCTTTTACTTCTGGTTTCTTCTCTTCCTGTTTAGGCTGAGGAGTTGGTTTCTGAAGAGCTTTCGGGATTCTGGAAAGATTTCTTCTTCCGCCCTGGTTTGGTCTGTTATGTCCTGCACCTGAATTTTTGTCGAAATCTTTCTTTTTGTTCTTGTTCTCTCTGTCACGCTCTCTCTTGCTGTCCTTGGATGTCTTGGTCAGCTCCGGAGTAAATACGCTGTCGTTATCTCTTCTTGCGCTGCCATTTCTCTGTCCGCCGCGGTTATTTCCACCGAATCCGCCTCTGCCGCTGTCCGGTCTTCCGTTTCCGCCCTGCTGTGGTCTTCCCTGACCACCCTGCTGCGGACGTCCGCCCTGGCCTCTCATCGGACGGGTATTTCCCTCGCCCTGGCGTACCGGACGGCCTTCACCCTGCGGTCTGGCCGGACGGTTTCCACCGCGTCCCTGACCCTGTCCGCCGTTATTACCGTTGCGGTCGGAAAATCTTCTTTCACCACCGCGGAAATCACGGCTGCCTCTGTTATCACCGCCACGGTTGTCTCTGTTATTATCTCTTCCGTCACGATTATTCTGACGATTCTGGTTTCTGTTGTTATTGTAACCGGACTGTTCCTGTCTCTGCGGTCTTGCAGAATTATTCGGTGCAGGAGCTGCAGCTTTCGGTGCCTCTGCCTGCGGTTTCTGCATTTCTTCTGCCGGTTTCTGTGCTGCCTGTGGTTTCACAGCCGGTTTTCTGTCTGTATTATTATTCTGACGTTTCGGTCTTGTTTTACCACCGTCGCTCGCATTCTGTGCGTGATACACACGAATGATATTTTTTTTCTTTTTAGGAGCCTCCGCTTTATCTGCTTCCGGTCTCTCTGTTACCATCTTTTCTTCTGTTCTGGAATTATCCACTTCGATAATCTGCTCCTTTCCACTGGTTAAAAATTTTTGTTTTATTAATCGGATACAGGATTCGTCAAGAGTACTCATATGACTCCTGATCTCTATCCCGTTTGCTTTCAGGAATTCAATAACTTCCCTGTTTGATCTGCCAAGTTTACTGGCAAGCTCATGCACTCTGATTTTCGGCACATGGATCCCTCCTTCAAAATCTATGATTTCTGGAGTTCCTTCAACATTGCTTTTGCAAAGTTTTCATCCTGTACCGCAATACTGGCACGAAATTCTTTTCCGCAGAATTTCCCCAGTTCCTCTTTATCTGCAATAAAATAAATCGGCACTTCGTAAAAATCACACATATTCTGGAATTTTTTCTTCGTGTTCTGTGATGCATCATCAGCGATCAGAACCAGAAAGCCTTTTCCTGTTTTTACAGATTTCTCTGTAGAAAACTCTCCGCTGGCAACCTTACCTGCTTTTGTGGCAAGCCCCAGCAGTGACAAAACTTTATTGTTGTTTTTCAATCTTACTTAACTCCTTTTTCAGGTCTTCATAGACCTCCTCTGGAACTGCGGTCTTTAAAGATCGCTCGATTCCGTGGTTGCGGATCGCTTTTTCCAGACATTCAGTGCATGGACATACATAAGCGCCTCTTCCATTCTGTCTGCCTGTCGTATCAAGAACGATCGCATCTTCCGGTGTCTTAAGGACACGGATCATTTCTTTTTTACTTTTCATTTCTCTGCATCCAGTACACTGGCGCATCGGAATTTTATTTTTTGTCTTCATAGATTATTCTTCTGTTTCTTCCTCGGAAATTTCTTCTGAAACTTCTTCTGTCTCATCTGATTCCTCAGACTCTGTTTCCTCTACAGTTTCAGCCTCATCAGCTTCTGCTTCGTGCTCCTCGTAGAGTTCTTCTTCCTCATCATAATCATACAGATCGCCGGATTCTTTTGCCTGTGTCTCGCTCTTGATATCAATCTTGAATCCTGTCAGACGGGCTGCAAGACGGGCATTCTGTCCTTCTTTTCCGATTGCAAGAGAAAGCTGATAATCCGGAACTACAACCAGTGCTGTCTTCTCATCCGGATCAGCCATGACAGCGATAACTTTTGCCGGGCTTAATGCATTCTCGATCAGGATCGCCGGATTCTCATCCCAGTTGATGATATCGATCTTCTCACCGCGGAGTTCTTCCACAACGGAATTTACTCTCGCACCGTTCATACCGACACATGCTCCAACCGGATCTACGTCCGGATCATTGCTCCATACAGCAATCTTGGTACGGGATCCTGCTTCTCTTGCAATACTCTTGATTTCTACTGTACCATCTCTTACTTCTGCAACCTCTGATTCAAAGAGACGTTTAACAAGACCCGGATGTGTTCTGGACACCTGGATACGAGGGCCCTTCGGTGTATCCTTTACTTCCAGAATATATACTTTAATATGTTCTGTCGGATTGAACTCTTCGCCTTTTACCTGCTCATTCTCTGCCAGGATCGCATCTGCTTTACCGAGGTTGATACTGACATTTTTGCCCATAACACGCTGTACGATACCTGTTACTACTTCTTTTTCCATTCCATAGTACTGATCATAAAGAACTTTACGCTCTTCCTCGCGGATCTTCTGAAGAATAACATTCTTTGCATTCTGTGTCGCGATACGGCCAAACTCTTTGGACTGGATCTGAACTTTGATCACATCTCCGATTTCTGCATTGGCATTAATCTTCTGTGCATCTGTAAGAGAAATCTCAAGTGCCGGATCCTCTACGAATTCCTTTACCTCACGCTCAGCGTAAACACTGAAATCGCAGGTATCAGGGTTGATCATTACATGTACATTGTCAGCCTTGCCAAAATGGTTCTTACATGCCTGGATCAGAGACTGCTCGATTGCTCCCAGAAGTGTATCTTTGCTGATATTTTTTTCTTTTTCCAGGACATTCAGAGCGTCCATTAACTCTTTGTTCATTTTTTTAATTTCCTCCTTATTTTGTCTTAAAATTCAATTGCCAGCCGGATCAGGGCTATATCTTTCTTCTCAAATGTGCGTAAGGTACCGTCCTCCTCGATCGTCACACTGTTATCATCATATGCATTTAAGATTCCACAAAATTCCTTTTGTTTCTCTATCGGACGATAGGTACGGATCTCTACCAGTCTGCCCATGCTTCTGACAAAATCCTTTTCTTTTTTCAAAGGTCTGTCAAGTCCCGGAGAACTGATTTCCATAATATAACTGTCTTCGATAAAATCATCCTCATCCAGTTTGTCACTGAACTTGCGGCTTACCGCTTCGCAGTCATTGACCGTGATCCCGCCTGGCTTGTCAATATAACCTCTGAGATACCAGTTTCCTGCCTCTTTGACGTATTCAACATCTACCAGTTCAAATCCTGCTTCCTCAACGATCGGTGTCAGCATTGCTTCTGCCTTCTGTTCATATTCATCCCGTCTGCTCATATTTTCCACCTGCCTTTCGCACATTCGGACAATCTCGCAAAAAGAGTGGACCGAAGTCCACTCTCATAATGTCCGTTATCATGTTATTACATATAATATCACCATACCGCCTGAAAAGCAAGGCTTTTTTAGTATAATCATTACTGTTCCCTAACCGGACAACACCTCTATATCCTCGGTTTGATACCTTTTGTGTCACGTTTTCCAAGACGTACCTTATTCAGGGAATACTCCTTATCATGACAGGAAATCACATATTCCTGATGTCCCCCCAGAAGATAGGCATGTTCCAGATGATCACCCTCTGTCAGTTTCATTCCACGCACACCAATAGCAGCTCTCTTGGCAGTAGAAATTTCCTGTTTGAGGAAACGGAGAAAATATCCCGCATTGCTCTGGAATACTACCTGTTCCATCTCACCTGCACTTCCCACAAAGACAAGCTCATCATCCTCTGCGAGTTTCGTGGAGGCGATCGTTCTCTTGGTCACATCAAATTCCGATCCCTCTACAAGCTTACACATAGAAGTTTTTGTTACAAACAGAAGCTGATCCCGGCTGATCTGGCCAAGCGGAGCCACATACAGCATTCTCTCCTGACTGCTGTCATAATTACTCAGATTATCTGCCGGTATTCCCTTGTCCCTGAAACGTACCAGCGGAATGTCTGCTGCCTTGATCGTATGCATCTTGCCTTTGTCGGTAAAAACACAGATCTTGTCCGTATTCATACACAGGAAAACGCAGCGGTTCTCGCTGTGTGCCGCCTCTTTATTTCGCTCATAAGCATTCTTATCGATCAGTTTCATATATCCGAATCGATCCATCAGAAAACAGACTTCTGTCTCTTCCATTTTTTTCTCTTCATAGACAGCTTCCTCGGCATTCTCGACAGAAGTGCGGCGTTTGCTTCCGTATTCTTTCTTGATACCGTCCAGTTCCCTGACAATGACTGCCGCCATGGAATCATAATTATCCAGAATATCCTGGTACAGAGCAATATTTTTCATAGTTTCCTGATATTCATCCTGAAGTGCCTCTACCTCCAGTCCGATCAGCTTGTAAAGACGCATATCCAGGATCGCACCAGCCTGTTTTTCTGTGAACCCGAGTTTTGAAGCCGCTTTTTCGCTTGCTTTTGTTTTGAATCGAATCCCCTCAGTCACGCCCTCTACCAGACATTTCTTAACCTGTTCACGATTCTTGCTTCCACGCAGGATCTCAATGATCAGATCGATCACATCGCAGGCCTTGATGAGTCCTTCCTGGATCTCTCTTTTCTCCTGCTCTTTGGCAAGAAGGGTTCTGTATTTTCTGGTTGTAACATCAAACAGAAATTCCACATGATGTTCAATGATCTGCTTAAGACTCAAAGTCTCCGGTCTTCCATCTGCAACGGCCAGCATATTTACACCGAAAGTATCTTCGAGACGCGTTTTCTTGTACAGCATATTGGTAAGATTCTCAATATCTGTATCCTTCTTGAGTTCCAGCACGATGCGGATTCCTTCCTTTGAGGACTGATTAGAAATATCCACGATGTCTGTCGTCTTCTTGGTCTCAACCAGAGATGCGACATCATTCAGAAATTTACCGATATTTGCCCCCAGCATGGTATATGGAATCTCTGTGATGACGAGCTGTTTCCTGCCGCCTTTGAGTTTTTCGATCTCTACTCTTCCGCGAAGCCGGATCTTTCCGGTTCCTGTCTCATAGATCTTGCGAAGCTCATCTTTGTTGACCACGATTCCGCCTGTCGGGAAATCCGGCCCTTTGATGTAGCGCATCAGTCCCTTGACACTGATCGCATTGTCCTTCATATATGCCTTGACTGCATCTACGACCTCACCAAGATTATGCGGCGGAATACTGGTTGCCATACCGACTGCGATTCCTTCCGCACCATTTACCAGAATATTCGGGATTCTTACAGGGAGAACGGCAGGTTCCTTCTCCGTCTCGTCAAAGTTCGGCACAAAATCGACAACATTCTTATCAAGATCTCCAAGAAAAACTTCCTGTGTCAGTTTCTCCAGACGCGCCTCTGTATAACGCATTGCCGCTGCGCCATCGCCCTCGATCGATCCGAAATTCCCATGTCCGTCTACCAGCGTCCTGCCTTTTTTAAAATCCTGCGCCATGACAACCAGCGCATCATAAATAGAACTGTCTCCATGTGGATGATACTTACCCATCGTATCTCCGACAATACGGGCACATTTACGATACGGACGGTCATACCGTATTCCCAGTTCGTACATATCATATAAGGTTCTTCTCTGTACAGGCTTCAGGCCATCCCTTACATCCGGAAGTGCACGGGAGATGATAACGCTCATTGCATAATCAATATATGATTTCTGCATGATCTCCGAATAATCTGTACGGATCACATTTTCCTGTTTTGTTTCCATAAATATCTATCTCCTCTCAGATGTCCAGTTCCGCGTCTGCCGCATGTTCATAAATGAATGCTTTACGAGGTGGTACTTCACTTCCCATAAGAATTTCTGTCACGCTGGAAGCCAGACGTGCATCCTCAATCTCCACCCTCTTCATCCTTCTTGTTTCCGGATTCAGAGTCGTCTCCCAAAGCTGTTCCGCATCCATTTCTCCGAGACCTTTGTATCTCTGAAGGGTAAAACTTCCCGGCTTATGGGCTTTACGGTATTTCTCCAGCGCCTTGTCATCGTAGAGATATTCTTCTGGTCCTTTTTTGGGCATTGCTTTATAAAGAGGAGGCATTGCGATATAGACATGTCCCTCATAGATGAGTTCCGGCATAAAACGGTAAAACAATGTCAGAAGCAGTGTCGAAATATGTGCCCCGTCGACATCAGCATCCGCCATGATCACGATCTTGTCATAGCGAAGTTTACTGATATCAAAGTCATTTCCATATCCTTCAGAAAATCCGCATCCAAATGCATTGATCATTGTCTTGATCTCTGCATTGGCAAGCACCTTGTCGATTGTTGCCTTCTCAACGTTGAGGATCTTGCCGCGGATCGGAAGGATTGCCTGATAATTGCGGTTTCTGGCCGTCTTGGCAGAACCGCCGGCAGAATCTCCCTCCACAATAAAAATCTCACACTGAGAAGGATCCTTCTTTTCGCAGTTGGCAAGCTTGCCATTGGAGTCAAAAGAATACTTCTGTCTGGTCAGAAGATTTGTCTTGGCTCTTTCTTCCGTCTTGCGGATCTTGGCCGCCTTCTCCGCACAGGAAAGAATCGCTTTGAGAGTTTCCAGATTTCGGTCAAAATACAGAACCAGCTGTTCTCCCAGGACTTTGCCTGTTGCCTTGGCCGCATCCTGATTGTCAAGCTTTGTCTTGGTCTGTCCCTCGAATCTCGGTGCCGGATGCTTGATAGAAACAACTGCTGTCATGCCGTTTCGGATATCAGCACCTGTAAAATTCGGATCCTTATCCTTAAGTATGCCTATTTCACGGGCATAACTGTTCATAACTGTTGTAAAGGTTGTCTTAAATCCCGTAAGGTGTGTTCCGCCCTCTGCATTGTAGATATTGTTGCAGAAACCAAGAACATTCTCACGGAAATCATTCGTATACTGAAAAGCCACCTCTACCTGGATACCATCTGCTTCTCCTTTGAGATAAACCGGTTCATGAAGTGCCTCAGAATTATGATTGAGATCCCGGATATATCCGATAATCCCCTCCGGCTCATGGTATTCGAGTTTCTCCGGTTCTGCACCTCGCAGATCCTCAAAATAAATCGTCAGTTCCGGATTAAGGTAAGCTGTTTCATGAAGACGACTCTTGACCTCTGTCGCAGAAAAACGGGTCTTCTCAAAAATCTCCGGATCCGGAAGAAAATTAATGCAGGTTCCGGTCGATCTCGTTCTGCCAAGTTTCGGAAGAAGACCTTCTTCCAGCTCTATTGTCGGGATTCCCCTTTCATAATGGTCATGATGCACATATCCGTCTCTGCTGATCCTGATATCGAGATAAGTAGAAAGCGCATTGACAACAGACGAACCAACACCATGAAGACCACCACTGGTCTTGTATGCAGCATTGTCGAATTTGCCGCCTGCATGCAGTGTCGTAAATACCAGTCTCTCTGCAGACACCCCCTTTTCATGCATATCCACCGGAATTCCTCTTCCGTTGTCAGTCACAGTAGCGGAGCCATCTTTTTCCAGTGTCACATGTATCTCACTGCAATATCCTGCAAGATGCTCGTCTACTGCATTGTCTACAATTTCATAGATCAGATGATTCAATCCCTTGCGGGATACACTTCCAATATACATACCCGGTCGTTTTCGGACTGCCTCCAGTCCTTCCAGAACCGAAATACTGCCAGCATCATAGGTTTGCTTTTTTGCCATGGGTATATTCATTTCCTTTCTTATACTCCATTCGGAGTCTGATACTCAAACATTTGTTCTATATCATACCGTATCCGTTTCTGTTTTTCAAGAAGGATTTTAAGTATTGCCCAGGTTTTCTTCCCGGGATCGATCAGATTGCCGTGGGCATTTCTGAAGTTCAGAAAAAAAAATAACCAGAGAAATCTCTGATTATTCTAAGCAGCCAGTACGGGAATCGAACCCGTGTTTTCGCCGTGAGAGGGCGACGTCTTAACCCCTTGACCAACTGGCCT
>CAKRTP010000013.1 GCA_934402155.1 uncultured Blautia sp.
TGATAGAGACTGTCCGTGGCGTAGGATATCGGATAGGAGCATAAGATGAGAAAAAAAATATTAAACCATACCTGTCTGCTGGTGGTTGTATCCATGCTGCTGACTTTCTTTGCAGCAAGTCTGGTTATGTACAGTAAGTACAATGAAGATCTGAAACAGAGTGTCCGCGACAGTATCAGATATATTCAGAATGGTGTGGAGAAGGTGGGAGATTCTTATCTGGATAAGGAACTTAATGAGGCTTCTGCCGCCCGAATTACACTTCTTGACGGGGAAGGAAATGTTCTGTTTGACTCTCTTGAGAATCCGGCGGTGCTTGAAAATCACAGCAACCGTCCGGAGTTTATCGAGGCAGAGAAGAACGGATATGCGGAGACTATGCGTTATTCAGAAACACTCTCTAAGCAGAACTTTTACTGTGCGGTGAAGCTTTCAGATGGAAATATTCTCCGTGTGGGAAGCACAACGGACAGTGTGTTTTCAACAATGCTATCCAGCTTTTCTATTCTTGGAGTACTTTTGATTCTGATCCTGATGTTGTCCTTCTTTCTGGTGAGAAAACAGACAAAAGATCTGATCAGACCAATCAATACTCTGGATCTGGAACATCCGCTTAAAGAGGTGAAATATGAGGAGATGCGTCCTCTTCTGGAACGTGTAGATGAGCAGAATCATCAGATCGCAAAACAGATGGAGGAACTCAAGGCGGCAGAGGCTGTTCGAAGAGAATTCTCTGCAAATGTTTCCCATGAACTTAAGACACCGTTAATGTCGATTTCAGGATATGCGGAACTGATGATGAATGGAATGGTTCCGGAGAATAAGATCCAGGAATTTTCAGGAAGGATTTATCATGAGGCAAGTCGTTTAAGTACGTTGGTGACGGATATCATTCAGCTTTCAAGGCTGGATGAAAAGGACAGTGATATGCCGTTTGAACCGGTGGATCTGTATGAACTGGCAGAGGACATTGTACTTCATCTGGACAGTGTGGCTTCCAAAAAAAATATTCAGCTGCAGCTGGAGGGGTCTTCTGTTTCTGTGCAGGGTGTACGACAGGTTCTTTATGAGATGCTGTACAATATCGCAGATAATGCAGTGCGCTATACAGGAAATAATGGCACAGTAAAATTATTTGTAGGACAGCGGGGAAGTCATCCATACTACCGTGTGGAGGATGATGGAATTGGAATCCCAAAAGAGGAACAAAAAAGGATTTTTGAGCGTTTTTACAGAGTTGACAAGAGTCATTCGCGTGAAACCGGTGGAACCGGTCTGGGACTTTCTATTGTAAAACACGGAGCAATCCTGCATAATGCAGAGATCGTACTGGACAGCGAGCCTGGACAGGGGACAAAAATGGAGCTGGTCTTTTGACAGACCGGCTCCATTTTTGTGGATTGTAAGAATAAACTTAAGGATGATAGGATCACAGTTCCATTTCTGAAAGTGCATCTTCATCTGCAATGATGACACAGTTTGGATGAAACTGAAGGATTGATCCAGGAACCTGAGGTGTGACAGGACCCTGGACTACCTGTTTCAGAATATTGGCTTTATCCTTGCCGCTGACAACCACAATAAGTTTCCTGCAGCGCATGATCGTTCCGATTCCCATGGTATATGCCTGGCGTGGAACATCATCTTCACAGGCGAAGAAGCGTTTATTGGCCTGAATAGTAGTTTCAGTCAGATCGACGCAGTGAGTTTCGTCCTCAAAGCTGCTGGATGGTTCATTGAAACCAATATGTCCGTCATGACCAAGACCAAGAATCTGGAGATCGGCAGGTCCGATTTTGTGGAGAAGTTCATTATAAGCCTGGCAGGCTTTCTGACTGTCTGGTTCTGTACCGTCAGGAACATAGGTGTTGTTGTAGGAAATGTTGACTCTGTGAAACAGATGTGTGTTCATAAAATAACGGTAACTCTGTTCGTGGGATCCCGGAAGTCCTTTATATTCATCCAGGTTTACCGTGGTAATTCCGGAGAAATCCAGGTCGCCATCCTGGTACATTTCCACCAGCCTGTCGTAAGTACCGACAGGAGATGAACCGGTTGCCAGACCAAGAACACTGTCTGGCTTCATGATAATCTGGGCTGCGATGAGATTGGCAGCTTTGCGGCTGAGTTCCTTATAGTTTTTTACCTTGCAGATTTGCATGTAAATTCCTCCTTGTCCTTTTGTGGACGATTTATATTTTTGTGTGTTGTTTCCTGTGAAGGCCGATCAGTCATGATGCTGAGGTCGTTCAGACAGAGCTTTGATAGAATTTGCATATTCTGTAGGTGTCATTCCGGACAGCTTTTTGAACTGACGGGAAAAATAATGAATAGAAGAATAACCCAGAAAATCTGAAATCTGAGTGAAGTTCATATCATTTTCACGGATAAGCTGTTTTGCAAAATCTATTTTCATGCGGGTAAAAAATTCAATTACGCCACATTGGTATTCTTCACGAAAAATCTTCTGCAGCTGAGAATGTCCGATCATATTGTTTCTGGAAATTTCCTGGATCGTCAGAGATTCCCGGATATGCTGTTCCAGATAATGTATGATCTCCCGGCAGGTGTCAGAACTGGTCTGACAGGGGTCATAAATTCCGGCTGAGGCAGAATAATGTGCAATTGTGCAGCGGCGTATCATATGGATCAGAAGTTCTTCGAGATACAGGATCAGAAGCTGCTGCGATCCGAAAGGGATGCTCTTTTTCTTTTTCATCTGTTCCAGATATGGATCATCCAGAGGTGACGAAAAACAATTTCGGGCTTCCGCAATGATGCGTCCGAGAATACTGCGTTCCGTATCAGAAAAATTAAGGATTTTATTTTCAAAAAAATTCATGCATGGAGAATCGCAGGAAAAAGATATCACAACAACACGTGGAGCAGTTTTTCCTGTAGCTCTTAATGTATGAAATTCATTGGGACGATGAAAAATAACCTGCCCGCGGGTTAAAATATGACTGCCATTGTCAGTGACAACCTCGGCTACCCCGGTATCAACGCACTGAAATTCCCAGAAATCATGACGTTCTCCGGAAAAATAAAAATCATACTGATATTCGTAATAATGAATCGTATAAATGTTTTTTATAAGAAGTTCCTGATCCAGGGAAACACTCTGATAAGCCACGGAAATTCCTCCTCTGCTGGATGAAAATTGTTGATTTATAATATTGCCTCTTTTCTTTATACTAATAAATTTGTATGAAATAGTCAAATCATAAAACGTATAGTATAAAAATATTGTTTGATTGTGCAAATACTATTTTGGAAAAAGTGTACATATTATAAAGAGGCTTAAGAATTATTTATTGTCTTATGAAGCCTTATAGTGTACAGTTATAGTAACGTAACTATTCAGAGGGAAGTATTCCACCAAAAAGACAGGAGGAAAAAGATGATGAAGAAACCAGTTTTAGTAGTTATGGCTGCAGGAATGGGAAGCCGTTATGGTGGTCTGAAACAGATAGATCCTATTGATAGAGAAGGACATATCATTATGGATTTTTCAATCTATGATGCAGTAAGAGCAGGTTTTGAGAAAGTTGTATTTATCATAAAGAGAGAAAACGAACAGGTATTTCGTGAAGTGATCGGTGATCGCCTGAGCAGCCAGATCGAGGTTGCCTATGTGTTCCAGGAACTGACAAATCTTCCGGATGGATATACTGTTCCGGAAGGAAGGGTAAAACCTTGGGGAACAGGTCATGCTGTACTGAGCTGTATTGATGAGATTGACGGACCGTTCGCGGTTATCAATGCAGATGATTATTATGGAGTAAACGCATTTAAGATGGCATATGATTTTCTGATCTCTGACCAGGGGGATGCTGATATTTATCATTATATGATGGTCGGATATCGCCTGGAAAATACTCTGACAGAGAATGGACACGTTGCAAGAGGTGTCTGTGTGACAGATGAGGAAGGACATCTCATCAAGATCAACGAGCGTACACATATTGAGAAGCATGATGGTGGAACAGCATACACAGAAGATGATGGAAAGACATGGACAATGCTTCCGGAGGGCAGTGTTGTTTCTATGAATATGTGGGGATTTTCGGCGAGCATTTTACAGGAACTCAAAGCTCGCTTCAAACCATTCCTTGATGATGCGCTTCTGAACAATCCTATGAAGGGTGAGTATTTCCTTCCGTTTGTAGTGGATGAACTTCTTCAGGAAAAGAAAGCGACGGTCAAAGTTCTGAAATCCGAAGATAAGTGGTATGGAGTTACATATAAAGAAGATAAGCCGATGGTCATGAGTGCGATCCAGAATCTGAAAGATCAGGGATTGTATCCGCAGAATTTGTGGGAGGAAGTATAAGTGGAGATCAGTAATAAAATATCCGAAGCGATAGATGGTTTTGAACTGCCGGGTGAACTGAAAGAATGCATTCCGTATGGGAATGGACATATCAATGATACATATAAGCTTACCTGCGAAACTTTGGAGGGAAGCAGGCATTATATTCTGCAGAGAATGAGTCAGCGTATTTTTAAGAATCCACTGGAACTGATGGAAAATGTCAGCGGTGTCACATCATGGCTTCGCAAAAAGATCATTGAGAATGGCGGTGATCCGGAGAGGGAAACTCTGACATTGATAAAAAGCAGGGAAGATCTTCCGTATTTTGTTGATTCAACGGGGAATTACTGGAGAATTTATCTGTTCATAGAAGGAGCGAGCTGCTATGAGCAGGTAAAGGATGACAACGATTTTTACCAGAGTGCAGTGGCTTTTGGTCATTTTCAGAGACTGCTGGCAGATTATCCTGCAGAAACTCTCCATGAAACGATCAAAGACTTTCACAATACACCGGATCGTCTGAAGAAATTCAAAAAAGCGGTAGCTGAAGATGTATGTGGAAGGGCTGCAGCTGTTCAGGATGAAATTAATTTTATCCTGGAAAGAGAAGAACTGACACATGCATTGTATGACATGCAGAAGGATGGAAGACTTCCTCTTCGTGTAACACATAATGATACCAAGCTGAACAATATCATGATTGATGATGTGACCGGCAAGGCAATCTGCGTGATTGATCTGGATACGGTTATGCCGGGACTGGCTGCCAATGATTTTGGTGATTCTATTCGCTTTGGAGCAAGTACAGCACTGGAAGATGAAAGAGATCTCTCAAAAGTATCCTGTGATCTTCATCTTTTTGATGTTTATGCGAAAGGATTTATTGAAGGATGCGGTGGTGCACTGACAGAGCTTGAGATTGACACATTGCCGCTGGGAGCAATCCTTATGACTTTTGAAAATGGAATCCGTTTTCTTACAGATCATCTGGAGGGAGATCAGTATTTTAAGATTCACAGAGAAGGTCATAATCTTGACAGATGCAGAACACAGCTTACTCTGGTCAGGGATATGCAGGAAAAACTTCCGCAGATGAATGAGATCATTAAGAAATATAAATGATCTGCAAAAACAGTACAGATTAAATAAAAAAGCTTCGGATCTCTTGAAGACCGAAGCTTTTTTAAATGTTATCCTTTGACTCCACCGGAGGTAAGACCACCTACCAGGTGTTTTTCGATAAGCACAAACAGAATGATAACAGGTATTGTGGCAAACAGTGAGGATGCGAACAGATACTGCCATTCAATCATATTGTAGCCGTTGAAGATCGTGATACCAACTGTCAGAGGTTTGAATACGTCTGTTGAGATCAGTGTAAGTGCAACCGTATATTCGTTCCATGCGTTGATAAATATAAAGATCAGAGCAGTTACGATACCAGGTGCGGCAACCGGAAGGAGAATACGGATCAGGGCGGAAACCTTACCGCAGCCGTCAACAGTGGCAGCCTGTTCCATTTCCGGGGAGATGGAAATAAAAGTACCGCGCAGCAGCCAGATTGCAAATGCCTGGTTGAAAGCTGCGTTGATAAATACAAGACCAACAAGGCTGTCTGTCATACCGAAAGTAGCCATGATCTTGTAGATACCTACCAGAAGGACTACCGGGGCAAACATCTGGGAAATGATGACGATTCCCAGGAAAACCTTTTTACCCTTGAATTTCATTCGTGCAAGTGCGTAGGCAGCCGGGATACCGCATACGATAGCAATAAGAGTAGAGCCGCCTGCAACGATCAGGGAGTTCAGAAAATATCTGGAAAGTGGAGCAAGTGACCAGATATCCTTAAAGTTCTGCCACAGCCAATGGATCGGAAGAAGTGTTCCGTCAGGGGAGTAGATTTCTGCACGGCTCTTGGCTGCTGTCGTAAACATAACAAAGTATGGATACAGGGTAACCAACACGACCAGAATGACAAAAAGGTAAAGAAGAACTCGAAGAAGTATGCTTTTTGAGTCACGTGAATGGTTTTTCATTAGTCTTCCTCCTCCTTTCTAAGTGAAAGTACCATATAAACAGAGGCACATGCACACAGGATCAGGAAACCGATCACAGATACTGCAGCTGCTTCTCCGGATTTGCTTTTGTAGAAAGCAAGCTTATAAAGATATGTAACAAGAGTATCAGTACGGCTTGCAGGGTCACCCTTGGTGATTGTCCAGATGATAGGGAAAGAGTTAAATACATAAATGATATTCAACACTGTACTTACCGTCAGAGAGGATTTTACCAGAGGAATTGTAATCTTGAACAGTTTCTGCCAATAATTTGCACCGTCAACAGTAGCTGCCTCATAGTAGGAGTTGTCGATGCTCTGCAGACCGGAAAGAACGCAGAAAGTAACAAAAGGTACAGTTACAAAAATACCTACAAAGATTTCCCAGGCAAAATATGCACCAGGGGTAGGAGTCCAGTTGACCGGGCTGGAGATCAGTCCGAGTTTCAGTAAAAGAGTGTTCAGAGAACCATAATCCTTGTCGATGATGAATTTCCATACACCTGCCTGGATGATCAGGGAAGTTGCCCATGGAAAGACAACGATCGCACGGACTGCCTTACGGAATCGGAAGGTGTTGTTGAGAACGAGTGCAAGGATAAAACCAAACACTGTGGAGATCACAACAACAGCAACGGTCCATACGATTGTATTTTTGAGAACCATTTTAAAAGTTGATCCCTTAAGGACTTTGGCAAAGTTATCGAGACCGCAGAAGCCTTTGATAAGTCCGGCTTTACTTACTTCGCTCAATGAAGTACGGAAAACTTCAAAAATCGGAAAAAGGATAAAAATTGTCATAATGAGGATGCTTGGAAGCAGCCAGAGATATGGCTCTATCGCAGCCAGCGTTTTCTTTTTTTTCATATTTCCACCACCAAATCGTTTGTCAAAAAGAAGCGGGAGCCGGTTACTAATGTCCGGCTCCCGGTTAAGTCGTGCCTAAATCTGGAGATCAGCCTGCGATATCAGCCTGAAGGTCATCGAGAAGTGTCTGCACATCATCACCAAGAAGTGCGTTCTGCTCAACTTCGATAACACCCTGTTTTACATCTGCCCATTCAGTCTTGGTTGCCGGGTAGAAGTTGCAGCTCTGGAGAATGTCAATCCAGGATGCGAAGGTTTCGTCATCTTTTGCAAGAAGGTCTGCTGCTGTCTGGGTTGTTGGCAGGAATCCTTCATATACCATGTAATCTGCGTAACGTGTATCATCGTAGAAGAAGTCGAAGAACTTGCTGATGGCAGCAGTACGAGCTTCCTGATCCTCTGCGGAGTCATCCTTGAATACTTCAAGACGGTCGCAAACGCCCATAGCGATAGATTCGCAGCCTTCGTTTGCAGGGATGGTTGTTACATCGTAGTTGATATCATATCCACCATCGGAGAGATAGGTAGGAATGTTGTTCGGTCCGATCATCATGGCAACTTTGCCTGCACCAAACATATCCTGAAGGTCATAACGTGTCTCATTTGCAGGATCGGAGTTGGTATATCCATCGTTTACAAGACCGACCGCAAAGTTCAGAGCTTCTACGTTTTTGTCACTGTTCAGAGCCCAGTCGCCGTTTTCATCAACAAATCCGCCGCCATTGTTCCATGTATAATAAGAGAATGCAGCCTGACCTTCGTCAGTTGTCATATCAATACCCCATGGATAAACGTCATCGCCGAATTTATCTTTGATCTTCTTTGCTGCGTCCTGAACTTCTGCCCATGTGGTAGGAACGGTAGCACCTGCTTCATCAAGGATATCTTTATTATAGAAGAGTGCACGGCAGGAAGCGAGGATCGGTAATGCATATACAGTATCATCGATCTTGCTTGCATCCCAGAATGCCGGGAAGAATTTAGCCTGAAGTTCATCAGAAGCATATTCTGTTGCAGGCATCAGCAGATCGTCAGCTACATAATCTGCAAGAACATCAATGTTCAGGATATCAGGAGCACTGTTGTTTGCAATCAGTGTATTAACCTTGGTAGCAAGGTCGTTCCAGGAAATAACTTCCAGATTCAGATCGATATCAGGATTCTCTGCTTCAAAGTCTGTCTCAAACTGAGTCCACCAGGCCTGGGTCTGAGTACCGTACTGGCTGATGATAACATCCAGAGTTGTCTTGTCGTCCGCTGCGAGAACAGGCTGAGCCATTGTTGCTGTCATTGCCAGGATCATTGCTAATGCGATTTTTCGTTTCATAGATAAATCCTCCCTTTTTTGATTGTGAAACTGACCAAAAAGTCAGTTCAAGTTCATAAGAAAACATATATAGTGACTTAATTATATATTTTGAAAACAGTCATGTCAATAAAGATGACTAAAAATAACGAAAAAAACAAAAAAAATAATATATATTGCACAAAACACACTATTGACTGGTAAAATCTGAGGGAGTTTTAGTAAAATCTGAGGGATGCTTTGAGAATATATTGTTAAAAAAAAAGAATGGTGTTACAATAACATCGAAACGTAACCAGAATAAACGTCAGGAGGAGAAAATCATGGCAATTTTAGTAACAGGTGGAGCTGGTTTTATTGGAAGCCACACCGTAGTAGAACTTCAGAATGCAGGATATGATGTAGTAGTACTGGACAACCTGAGCAATTCCAGCGAGAAGAGCCTTGAACGTGTAGAAAAGATCACAGGTAAACCGGTTAAATTTTATAAAGCAGATATTCTTGACAGAGAGGGATTGAATGAAGTTTTCGAAAAAGAGGACATCGATTCCTGTATCCATTTTGCAGGACTCAAGGCAGTAGGTGAGTCTGTTGCAAAACCGTGGGAATATTATGAAAACAATATCGCAGGCACACTTACATTAGTAGATGTGATGAGAAAACATGGAGTCAAAAATATTATTTTCTCCTCCTCTGCAACTGTATATGGTGATCCGGCGATCATCCCGATCACAGAGGAATGCCCGAAAGGACAGTGTACCAACCCTTATGGATGGACCAAATCCATGCTGGAGCAGATCCTTACAGATATCCAGAAAGCAGATCCGGAATGGAATGTAGTACTTCTTCGTTACTTCAACCCGATCGGTGCTCACAAGAGCGGTCTGATCGGTGAGAATCCGAATGGTATTCCGAATAATCTGATGCCTTATATTACACAGGTTGCTGTAGGAAAGCTCAAAGAACTGGGAGTATTCGGAAATGATTATGATACACCGGACGGAACTGGAGTCAGAGATTATATTCATGTAGTTGACCTTGCAAAAGGTCATGTAAAGGCTGTTAAGAAGCTGGAAGACAATTCAGGACTCAGCATTTATAATCTTGGCACAGGCAAGGGATACAGTGTTCTTGATATTGTAAAGAATTTTGAAGCTGCAACAGGTGTAAAGATCCCATATTCTATCAAACCGCGTCGTGCGGGTGATGTTGCAACCTGTTATTCTGATGCAGGCAAAGCGAAAAAAGAACTTGGCTGGGAAGCTGAGTACGATATCAAAGATATGTGCGCTGATTCCTGGAATTTCCAGCAGAAGAACCCAAATGGCTATGAAGACTGATTTTTAACTATAAAATAAAAAAGCTCGATGGATCGTTGGATCCATCGGGCTTTTTTATGTTGGAAAACTGTGATTTAGTGATATTTTTTTTCTTTTTCGAACTTTGGTTCGCAGGTCAGCTCAATACCGAGCTTACGGAATTCCCAGATATCGACAGAAGATAACATAACGGAGGTATGAGCTTGACAGCCCTTGAGGGTATGAAGCTGTTCCAGGGCCTGACGTGCCTCCGGATTACTTGCCGCACTGACGGACAGAGCAATCAGAGTTTCATCTGTATGAAGTCTTGGGTTTCTGCTTCCAAGATATTTGGTCTTGAGTTCCTGGATAGGATGGATCGCTTCCGGTGAGATCACATGATGCTTATGGTCAATTCCGGCGAGTTCTTTGAGTGCATTCAAAAGAAGAGCGGAAGAAGCACCGAGAAGATCGGAGGTCTTGCCGTAGATAATGCGTCCGTCAGGAAGTTCAAGAGCAGCAGCAGGTGCGCCGGTCTCTTTTTCTTTCTGGAGACTTGCCGGGACAACTTTACGGTCCTCGAGGGAAGCATGTGCCTGTTTCAGAAGAAGTTCGATCTTACGTACTTCCTTTTCTGTTCCCGTACCGGTGAGAAGGGCACCGCAGCTCTTGTAATAGCGGCGGATGATCTCCTGACGGGATGCATCACAGCATACCTCATTGTCGACGATACAGTTTCCGGCCATATTGACTCCCATATCTGTAGGAGATTTGTAAGGGCATTCGCCCATGATCTTCTCAAACATTGCCTGAAGAACAGGGAAAATTTCCACATCACGATTGTAATTAACGGTCGTCTCACCGTAAGCTTCCAGATGGAACGGGTCGATCATATTGACATCGTTCAGATCTGCAGTGGCAGCTTCATATGCCAGATTGACCGGATGTTTCAGCGGAATATTCCAGATTGGGAAAGTTTCGAATTTGGCATATCCGGCAGCTACTCCACGTTTGTATTCGTGGTATAACTGAGAGAGACAGGTTGCCATTTTTCCGCTTCCAGGTCCTGGGGCGGTGATGACTACAAGTGGTCTTGTAGTTTCAATATATTCATTTCTTCCATAACCTTCGTCGCTTACGATCATCGGGATATTGCTTGGATATCCTGGAATACTATAATGGAAATAAACTTTGATTCCGAGTTTTGCAAGACGGTTCTTAAAAAGAATTGCGCTTTCCTGACCGGCATAGCGTGTAATGCATACACTTCCTACATAAAGGCCGCATTCTGAGAAAGCATCGATCAGACGCAGGACATCTTCATCGTAAGTGATTCCGAGGTCACCACGCATTTTGTTTTTGTCAATGTCAGCAGCACTGATGACAATGACGATCTCGGCCTGATCGCTGAGCTGCATCAGCATACGGAGTTTGCTGTCCGGCTCAAATCCTGGAAGAACACGGGAAGCATGGTAATCATCAAAAAGTTTTCCACCGAATTCCAGGTAAAGCTTGTTGTCAAATTTACTGATACGGTCACGGATGTGTTCGGACTGCATTGTCAGATATTTTTCATTATCAAATCCAATTTTCATTTGTTGATTTCCTTTCCATCACACTTGGCTGCGGTTTGCAATAACTGTCTGAAGTATTGCAACGATACTGTGCACAATAATTTACCAACCTAGTATACTACAAACATTCACAGTTTTCCAGTTGATTTATACAGGAAATCTCTTTATAATATAGAAGATAATAAGAGGAGGAAAAGAATGAACGATCATATGGATAAGCGTCCGGATGATAAGCGTCCGAACCGAAATAACCAAAAGAATCAGGGACCGAATAAGAATCGTCAGACTATCCTGGGATTCCTGATCTGTCTTCTGATCAGTTTAGTATGTCTGAGTTTTGTGACAGATATGATGAGCGATAAATCCAGTGAGATCACATATGATAAATTTATCGAAATGGTAGATAAAGATCAGATCAAAGAAGTGACACTCCAGTCGGGAGTGCTGACTGTCGTTCCAAAACTTCAGAAATCTTACCAGAAAGAAAGTTATAAGGTCAATCAGATGGAGGATACCAGTGCACTGACCGAGAGACTGGAAGGTAAAGGAATTATTTTTAAATATGAACCGCCTGACGTGATGGGAGAGTTCGTTTCGACTATGATAAGCGTCCTGCTTCCGACAGTAGTACTGTTTTTTATGCTGCTGTACTTTATGCGCCGTATGAATAAAGGCGGCGGCGGTGGAATCATGGGTGTTGGCAAGAGCCGTGCCAAGGCTTACATTCAGAAAGAAACAGGAGTGCTTTTCAAAGATGTGGCCGGACAGGAAGAAGCTAAGGAATCACTGCAGGAGGTGGTGGATTTCCTGCATAATCCGGGTAAATATACGCAGATCGGTGCGAAACTTCCAAAGGGTGCGCTTCTTGTAGGACCTCCTGGAACAGGTAAGACTCTTCTTGCCAAGGCTGTTGCAGGAGAGGCAAATGTTCCGTTTTTTTCACTTTCCGGTTCTGAATTTGTGGAGATGTTTGTCGGTGTGGGTGCTTCCAGGGTTCGTGACCTGTTTGAGGAAGCCAAGAAAAATGCACCATGTATTGTGTTTATTGATGAGATTGACGCTATCGGTAAGAGCCGTGATTCCAGATATGGCGGAGGTAATGATGAACGTGAGCAGACGCTGAATCAGCTTCTTGCAGAGATGGATGGTTTTGATACATCCAAGGGACTTCTGATCCTGGCGGCAACGAACCGTCCGGAGGTGCTGGATCCGGCACTTTTAAGACCGGGACGTTTTGACCGTCGTATTATTGTGGATCGACCTGATCTCAAGGGGCGTGTGGAAATCCTCAAAGTTCATGCCAAGAACGTTATGCTGGATGAAACGGTAGATCTGGATGCGATTGCACTGGCAACATCAGGTGCGGTGGGATCAGACCTTGCAAATATGATCAACGAGGCCGCGATCCTTGCAGTCAAAAATGGCCGCAGGGCTGTTTCACAGAAGGATCTTCAGGAATCAGTAGAGGTTGTCCTTGTCGGCAAAGAAAAGAAAGATCGTATTTTAAGTGCACAGGAGAGACGTATTGTTTCTTATCATGAAGTAGGTCATGCGCTTGTAAATGCACTTCAGAAGGATGCGGAGCCAGTCCAGAAGATCACGATCGTTCCTCGTACCATGGGAGCACTTGGTTATGTCATGCAGGTTCCGGAGGAGGAGAAATATCTTAATACCCAGAAGGAACTGGAAGCAATGCTGGTGGGATATCTTGGCGGACGTGCCGCGGAAGAACTTGTGTTTGATACGGTTACGACAGGTGCTGCCAATGATATTGAGCAGGCTACAAAGGTTGCGCGTGCGATGATCACTCAGTATGGTATGTCACAGAAATTTGGTCTGATGGGGCTGGCAACCCAGGAAAATCAGTATCTCTCAGGCAGAGCAGTTCTTAATTGCGGAGATGATACAGCTACAGAAATTGACCATGAAGTCATGCAGCTTCTTCATTATTCTTATGAGGAGGCCAAGAGACTTCTGAGTGAACACAGAGAGGCTCTTGACAAGATCGCAGATTATCTGATCCGCAGAGAGACTATCACAGGCAAGGAATTTATGAAAATCTTCAGAGCAGTTGAAAGAGGAATTGAGATTCCGGAAAACCTGGATGAACTTCCGGATTTTGACAGGGAAGCAGAAGAAAATCAGTCAGAGTCATCGGAGGATCAGTCATCTAAGATCAGTCTTTCAAAAGAAAATCTGACAGGAGCGGAAATTACAGAGACTCCGGAAACAACAGAGATTTTAGCGGAAATCCCGACATCAGAAGAAACAGAGGACAGCGGTACAGAGGCTTAAAGGAGCTGCGGCATGTTTCAGATTGAAGAAGAATTAAAGAAACTCCCTGCAAGGCCTGGCGTGTATATTATGCACGATGAGAGGGATGCGATCATCTATGTGGGAAAGGCGATCAGCCTTCGAAACCGTGTGCGGCAATACTTTCAGAGTAGTCGTAATAAGGGTGCCAAGATTGAGCAGATGGTTACTCACATAGCAAGATTTGAATATATTGTTACAGATTCTGAACTGGAAGCACTGGTTCTGGAGAGTAACCTGATCAAGGAACATCGTCCGAAATACAATACGATGCTCAAGGATGACAAGAGTTATCCGTTCATCAAAGTGACGGTGCAGGAAGCTTATCCAAGAGTGCTTTTTGCCAGACAGATGAAGAAAGACAAAAACAGATATTTTGGTCCGTATACCAGCGGCGGAGCAGTCAAAGATGTGATCGAACTGGTAAGAAAACTGTACCAGGTACGTTCCTGCAACAGAAATCTTCCGCGGGACTGTGGGAAAGACCGTCCATGTCTGTATTATCATATGAAGCAGTGTACCGGTCCCTGTACCGGACATGTGGATCAGAAGCAATACAGGGAAAATATCCAGAAAGTACTTCGTTTTCTGAACGGCGATTTTCAGGATACGGTTGATGAACTCACAGATAAGATGCTGACAGCTTCAGAAGAAATGCGTTTTGAGGATGCAGCAGGTTATCGTGATCTGATCCAGAGTATCCGCAAGATCGGAGAACGCCAGAAAATCACTGCTTACGGCGAAGAAGATCGTGACATCATAGCTGCGGCGATGGATGACAGTTCTGATCTGCGAGAGCAGGACGCGGTTGTTCAGGTATTTTTCATGAGAAGCGGCCGGATGATCGGCAGAGATCATTTTTATCTTAGAGTTGCCAGAGGAGATACGAGGGCACAGGTTCTGTCCAGTTTTCTTAAGCAGTATTATGCCGGTACACCATTTATACCGGGAGAGATCATGCTTCAGACAGATGTTGAGGACAGAGAGGTGATTGAAGAATGGCTTTCTTCCAGACGCAGACAAAAAGTCCGCATTGTGGTACCGAAGAAAGGTACCAAAGAAAAAATGATAGAGCTTGCCTGGGAAAATGCCCGTATGGTTCTTGAAAAGGATCGTGAGCGGATACGCAGGGAAGAGGGGCGTACGATCGGTGCAGTCCATGAAGTGGAAGAATGGCTTGGGCTTGCCGGACTGAACCGTATGGAGGCTTTTGATATCTCGAATATCAGTGGTTTCGAATCGGTAGGGTCCATGGTGGTCTACGAGAAGGGAAAGCCTAAGCGAAGTGATTACCGCAAGTTCCGGATCAGATCTGTTCAGGGACCAAATGATTATGCAAGCATGGAAGAAGTGCTGACAAGGCGTTTTACACATGAGAGCTCCGGTGAATTTGACAGTTTTGCAAGAATGCCGGATCTGCTTTTGATGGATGGAGGCCGGGGGCAGGTAAATATAGCTCTTGGAGTACTAGAAAGACTTGGAATAGAAATCCCGGTCTGCGGAATGGTAAAGGATGAGCATCACAGAACCAGGGGACTTTATTATAATGATGTGGAGATTCCAATTGATACAGACAGCGAAGGGTTCAGACTGATCACCAGGATTCAGGATGAGGCTCACCGCTTTGCGATAGAGTATCATCGTTCTCTCAGAAGCAAAGAGCAGGTACACTCGATCCTGGATGATATTCCGGGGATCGGAGAACGAAGAAGAAAGGCACTGATGCGTCGTTTTCGTTCAATTGAAGCAATCAGAGATGCATCAGAAGAGGAACTGGCACAGACAGAGTCCATGAATGCAGGAAGTGCAAAACAGGTGTATGATTTTTTTCATCAGTCAGATAATCTGAGGATTACCGGCAAATGAGAAATAAGGCACTTGAAATATATAAACATTAAAGGAGAAGACGTAATATGAAAGGTGTATTGTTGACAAAGATGGTGCAGGAGCTGAATCTTAATAATCTGACTCCTGAGATTGACCTGTCAGATAAAAGAATCATAACTGCAGAGATTAACCGTCCTGCTCTGCAGCTTACCGGTTATCTGGAACATTTTGCCAATGAACGTGTTCAGATCATTGGATATGTGGAGTATACATATCTGATGCAGCTCAGTGATGAAAAACGTATGATGACATATGAGCGTTTCATTTCAAGCAAGATCCCGTGTGTTATTTTCAGCACGATGACCAAACCGTCCCAGGATATGATCGACATGGCGATCAAATACAATGTACCTACCTTCGTGACAGAGAGAACAACCTCCAGTCTGATGGCAGAAATTATCCGATGGCTGGGCGTACAGCTTGCACCTTGTATCTCGATTCACGGAGTTCTCGTCGATGTTTATGGTGAGGGAATCCTGATCACAGGTGAAAGTGGTATTGGTAAGAGTGAAGCTGCACTGGAACTTATCAAACGTGGACATCGTCTGGTAAGTGATGATGTTGTGGAACTCCGTAAGGTAAGTGATGTTACTCTGGTGGGATCCGCACCGGATATTACGAGACATTTTATTGAACTGAGAGGTATCGGTATTATTGATGTCAAAACTCTGTTCGGTGTTGAGAGCGTCAAGGATACTCAGTCAGTAGATCTTGTTATCAAGCTGGAAGAATGGGATCGTGACAAAGAGTATGATCGTCTGGGACTTCATGAAGAATATACAGAATATCTTGGAAACAAGATCGTATGCCATTCACTTCCGATCAGACCGGGACGAAATCTTGCAGTTATTGTAGAATCTGCTGCAGTCAATCACAGACAGAAAAAGATGGGATATAATGCGGCTGAGGAACTCTACAAACGTGTACAGGCAAATATTGCACGTAAGAGGGAAGAATAAATAAATTAAGGGAAAGGTGAAGAGAAATGAAAGAATATTGTTTTGGAATTGATGTAGGTGGTACTTCTGTAAAATGCGGTCTGTTCAATACAGACGGAACACTGCTGGAAAAGTGGGAGATCCCAACAAGAACAGAAAATAAAGGCGAGAATATCCTTCCGGACGTTGCTGAGACGATCAAAGCCAAGATCGCAGAAAAGAATATCGACAAAGATGATATCGAAGGTGTTGGAATCGGAATTCCAGGACCGATCAACTCCAAAGGAGAAGCTGCATGTGCAGTAAACCTTTACTGGGGATTCACACCGGTAGCTCAGATCTTAAGTGATCTTACAGGACTTAAGGCAAAGGCCGGCAACGATGCAAACGTAGCAGCACTCGGTGAAGCATGGAAAGGCGCAGCAGCAGGTTCCCAGAATGTGATCATGGTTACTCTCGGAACTGGCGTCGGCGGTGGAATCATCATTGACGGCAAGATTGTAGCAGGTTCCCATGGAGCAGGCGGTGAGATCGGACATGCACTCGTAGTCCGTGACGAAGCCGAAAAATGCAACTGCGGAAATCATGGCTGCCTGGAACAGTATGCTTCCGCAACAGGAATCGTGCGTGTGGCTGGAAGAATGCTGGCATCATGTGAGGATGACAGTACTTTAAGAGAACTTCAGAATATCACAGCAAAGGATGTCCTGGATGCCTTCAAAGCCGGAGATGCAGTAGCAGTCCGTGTTATGGAATATGTTGGAGACCTTCTTGGTGGAGCGATCGCAGGATTTGCTACAGTTGCTGACCCGGAAGCAATCGTTATCGGCGGCGGTGTATCCAAGGCAGGCCAGCCGCTTATCGACTGCATCGAGAAATACTATCAGAGATATGCATTCCCGTCCTGCAAGGAGACACCGATCGTTCTTGCCACACTTGGAAATGATGCAGGTATCTACGGTGCTGCCAAAATGGTTCTCTAAAGTGATAACGACATACATATTTTGAAGTGAATCTGAAAAGAAGAAGTCTTTTTGCAAAGATTTCTTCTTTTTTTTCATAAAAAAATACTTTCTTAAAGAAAATGTGAAGTTTTGATTTGGGGCTTTATTTACGATTCTGTATTTGTTATAATAAAACGGACTGTAAAGGAGGAAAACCATGAATTACGGAAAAAAATCAGTTTCCAAAAAGCGAAATTCTCTGATATCCCGTACGGCCATGATGGGCAAGAGGGCACATGTTTCCTTTATCAGAGTTTTGTTTGCAGTACTGATCACGATCTGTGTGGTTGTAGGATGCACAGGAATTGGCGCTTTTCGGGGAATTATAGACAATGCTCCCAATGTGAATGATATTGATATTTCACCGCTGGGATATGCGACTTTTTTGTATGATGGTGATGGCAATCAGCTTCGTAAATTAACGGCACCGAGCTCCAACCGTCTGCCTGTCTCGATTGAGCAGATTCCGGTAGATCTGCAGCATGCAGTGGTTGCGATAGAGGATGAACGTTTTTATGAGCATAATGGGATTGATGTGCGAGGAATCCTGCGTGCTTTTGTAAAGAATATTACGTCAGGAGACCTCTCTGAAGGAGCCAGTACGATCACACAGCAGCTTCTTAAGAATAATGTCTTTACCAACTGGACAAAGGAATCTACCTGGCTTGAGCGTTTTACACGTAAGATACAGGAACAGTATCTTGCTGTGGAAGTAGAGAAGAAAATCAATAACAAAGATGTGATTTTGGAAAATTATCTCAATACGATCAACCTTGGAGCAGGAACTTATGGTGTACAGGCTGCGGCGAGGAAGTATTTCAATAAAGATGTCTGGGATCTGAATCTTTCAGAAAGTGTAACTCTGGCGGGAATCACACAGAATCCGACACAGTTCAATCCGATCGAACATCCGAAGGAAAATGCCAAGCGGCGTAAAGAAGTTCTGGATCATATGATCGATCAGAACTACATTACACAGGCGCAGTATGATGAAGTAATAAATGATGATGTGTATTCGCGTATCCAGGATGCACAGATCGAAAATTCAGACACAGAAAATACAGTTTATAGTTATTTTGAAGATGAACTGATCGATCAGGTGATCAATGACCTGATGAATATTAAGGGATATACGAGGACGCAGGCACAGAATCTTGTTTATAGTGGTGGTCTGAGTATCTATACAACACAGGATTCTGCAATCCAGAAGATTCTTGATGAGGAATATGCGGATCCGTCAAATTATCCGGATTACGTTCAGTATGCATTGGATTATGCGCTGACTGTTAAGAATCCGCAGGGTGAGGAAGAGAACTACAGTAAAGAAATGCTTAAACTGCATTTTCAGAATGAAGATCCTGAGTTTGATCTGCTTTTTGATTCGCAGGAAGAAGCTCAGAGCTATGTTGACCGTTATAAGGCAGATATTCTTGCAGATGGAAGCACTGTTGTGGCAGAGCGCGTGAACTTTGCACCTCAGCCACAGTCATCTATGAGTGTGATCGATCAGCATACAGGATATGTAAAAGCACTTATTGGAGGCCGGGGAGAAAAGACAGGAAGTCTTACTTTGAACCGTGCAACGGACACGACCAGGCAGCCGGGATCTACGTTTAAGATTCTCTCTACCTACGCACCGGCACTTAATGAGATGGGAATGACTCTTGCAACTACCTTCGAGGATGAACCATATAATTATCCTGATGGTTCACCGGTCAATAATGCTTCACGAAGCTATAACGGAACGACCACGATCCGCCGGGCAATTCAGAATTCTATTAACGTTGTTGCTGTTAAATGTCTGGAGGAGGTCACACCGCAGCTTGGACTTCAGTATCTGGATAACTTCGGATTTACAACTCTGGCACATGGCACAGAAGCTGATAAGGATGCAAATGGAACCGTGTGGACAGATGCAAATCTGCCGCTGGCACTTGGTGGTCTGACAAATGGTGTTACAAATGTGGAACTGTGCGCAGCATATGCATCAATTGCGAACAGTGGTAACTATATAGAACCTCTTTATTATACAAAGATCCTTGATCATAATGGAAATGTTCTGATCGAGAAGACATCTGCGGGGCGTTCTGTTATCAAGGAAAGTACGGCATGGCTTCTGACAAGTGCAATGGAAGATGTTGTGACACAGGGTACTGGTACAGCGTGCCAGCTTGACAATATGACAGTTGCAGGTAAGACAGGTACTACAGATGCATATAACGATCTGTGGTTTGTGGGATATACACCATATTATACCTGTGCAGTATGGTCGGGATTCGACAATAACGAGAAGCTTCCGGAAGATGCAAGGAATTTCCACAAAAATCTGTGGAAGAAAGTTATGACCAGAATCCATGAGGGGCTTCCGGATAAAGATTTTGAGATGCCGGCAAGTGTGGAGCAACTCAGTGTCTGTGCAGACACGGGATTGCTGCCAAGAGCAGGATGCCCTGTTATTACAGAATACTTTGATATCGGTGATGCTCCGACGGAGTATTGTGATCAGCATTTCTATGATTACAATGAGTATGAGAGTGACAGTGACAGTATACCGGAATATACTACAGAAGAAGGCGTATATAATCCTGACGGAACGCAGACGGATAATACAGAGGACAATACCGAAGACAACACAGGGGATAATACTGAAGACGGTACAGGAGATAACACCGGAGACAATACCGAAGATAATAATGGTGGAGATGATGGTGGAAATACCGGTGATGGCGGAGATGGTTCCAGTAATGACGGGACAGAATAATAGATCATGAAACAGCAGCAGGCTGCAATCATCTTGTTCAGGATGATCGCAGCCTGTATTGTACAGGTGGGAGGAAAGAAAATGGAACAATATAAAACTGTGCTTGAAGGCGGTGTGGGGGAGATCATCGAAAAAAAATCGCGTTTTATAGCAACGGTGCGTCCGGTCAGAAATGAGGAGGAGGCCCTGGCTTTTCTGGAAGAAATGCGAAAGAAATACTGGGATGCAAGGCACAACTGTTATGCATATTCGATTGGAATGAACAGAGAATATACCCGCTGCAGCGATGATGGTGAGCCGTCCGGAACAGCTGGCCGGCCGATGCTGGATGTGATTCTCGGAGAGGATATTTATAATGTTGCAGTAGTGGTGACGAGATATTTTGGAGGAGTGCTTCTGGGAACCGGTGGTCTGGTGAGAGCATATTCCAAAGCAGTGCAGGAAGGTTTTGCAGAAAGTCTTATAATTGAGAAGAAAAAAGGAATTTCTTTAAAGGTAACAACGGATTATACAGGAATTGGCAGGATTCAATATATTGCAGGAGAACGACAGATTCCACTTCTTGACAGTGAATACACAGACAAGGTGACCATGAAGCTTCTTGTTCCGGAAGCTGAGACAGGGGCTGTACAGAAAGCAATTACAGAAGGTACCAATGGAAAGGCTGAGATGGAAAAGGAAAAAGATTTATACTTTGCAAAAGTAAATGGAGAAGTTCTCACATTTGAAGACTGATATAAAAACAGCAAAAGCTGGATGGATGCACAGGCATTTGTCCAGCTTTTGCGTCTATATTGATTCAGATCAGCATTTTTCCGGTTCAGGATATTCTGTGCCAAAAGTATCGACAGTCATGGATTTGATCTCCTGATCATCCAGAGGGCGGTCTCTGAAATCTGTTTCTGTCTCAGCAATTTTGTTCACAACATCCATACCCTCAATGATCTTTCCGAATGCAGCATAACTGCCATCGAGATGAGGAGCTGCTTTGTGCATGATGAAGAACTGACTTCCGCCAGAGTTTGGATGCATTGCTCTTGCCATGGAAAGCACGCCTGGTGTATGAGCAAGGTCATTTGCCACACCGTTCTGTGCGAACTCACCCTTGATGCTGTATCCCGGGCCGCCCATTCCGGTTCCTTCCGGGCATCCTCCCTGGATCATGAAACCGTTGATGACGCGATGGAAGATCAGGCCATCATAGAATCCTTTCTTTACAAGGCTGATGAAGTTGTTGACTGTATTTGGGGCAACTTCCGGATATAATTCTGCTTTCATTACGTCGCCGTTTTCCATAGTAATGGTTACGATCGGGTTTTTATTTGCCATAATCATAATCTCCTTTTGTAAAAAGTATTGTTTTTCTTTGTGGGCTCTATTATAATATGCAAAGAACAATTCTGCAAGGAAAAAGGTGATTTGCGTGATAATAGAAACAAGGAATCCGGAGGAAACATTTGCTCTGGGACAGAAGATCGGAAGGTCTGCTATGCCTGGACAGGTTTATACACTGACAGGTGATCTGGGAGTTGGCAAGACTGTTTTTACACAGGGAGTGGCAGCAGGGCTGGGGATTGCTGAACCGGTAAACAGTCCTACATTTACGATCGTGCAGGTATATGAGGAGGGCAGACTTCCCTTTTATCATTTTGATGTATATAGAATCGGTGATATTGAAGAAATGGAAGAGATCGGTTATGATGATTACTTTTTTGGCAAAGGCATTTGTCTGATCGAATGGGCAGAACTGATAGAGGAAATTCTTCCGGAGGACAGAATCTCCATAACTATCGAGAAAGATCTTTCCAAAGGGTTTGATTACCGGTGTATTACGATTGAAGGAATGGAATTATAAGATTCCAGATTGAGGAGAAAAACATGAAAATTTTAGGACTTGACAGTTCAGGCATCGTAGCTTCTGTAGCTGTTGTAGAAGATGACATTCTGGTAGCAGAATATACGGTAAATTATAAAAAAACACATTCTCAGACATTACTTCCAATGCTGGATGAGATTGCAAAGATGACAGAACTCGATCTGAATACGATTGATGCGATCGCAGTAGCGGCAGGTCCGGGATCTTTTACCGGACTTCGTATAGGATCGGCAACTGCCAAGGGACTTGGACTGGCTCTTAAGAAACCACTCATAGCAGTGCCTACTGTAGAGGGGCTGGCATACAATTTGTATGATACTCAGGGGCTGATCTGTCCGATCATGGATGCGAGAAGAAAACAGGTTTATTCAGGAATCTATCGTTTCGAAAATCATAACCTTGTAACAGTGGAAGATCAGATGGCACTTCCTATGGAAGAGATGATTGAAAAACTGAACAAATACCAGCAGCCGGTAACATTTCTTGGAGATGGTGTGCCGGTTTTTGAGGATATGATCAGAGAAAAAATAACCGTACCATATTCTCTGGCGCCGGCACATGTAAATAAGCAGAGAGCGGCAGCAGTGGCAGCACTCGGCCTTGTTTATTATAAAGAAGGCAGGATACAGACTGCAATGGAGCATAATCCTGATTATCTGCGAGTGTCACAGGCAGAGCGTGAACGTGCAGAACGACAGAAGAAAGAGCAGGAGGCGGCACAGTCCGGAGAACAGTCATGACTTTTCGGGAGATGTCGATCGAGGATCTGGATCAGGTCATGGAGATTGAGACAGAACTGTTTGCCATGCCGTGGACAAAAGAAGGTATGTTTACTTTTCTGACAAGAGACGACACGATGTTTTTTGTGGTGGAAGAAAAGGGAAAAATACTTGGATACTGCAGTATGCAGACAGTACTGGATGAAGGTGATATTCTTAATGTGGCGGTCAGCAGAGAACGTCAAAAAGAAGGAATAGGATATTTTCTTGTAGACAGCATGCTTATGCTGGCAAAGGCACAGGGAATCCATCTGGTTCATCTCGAAGTCCGAGAAGGAAACGGAACAGCCCGCAGACTTTATCAGAGGCTGGGATTTGTGGAGGACGGACTTCGCAAAAATTATTATACTGATCCGCTGGAAAATGCAGTTCTTATGACAAAGAAACAATAATGAAATAGAAAAAGAGGAAAAATATGTTAGATGTTTGTTTACTTGGAACCGGAGGAATGATGCCGCTTCCAAGACGCTGGCTGACCGCTCTTATGACCAGATATAATGGAAGCAGTCTGATGATTGACTGCGGGGAGGGGACTCAGGTTGCAGTTAAAGAAAAAGGCTGGAGCTTCAAGCCGATCGATGTGATTTGTTTTACTCATTATCACGGAGATCATATCAGCGGCCTGCCGGGGCTGCTTCTTACAATGGGAAATGCCGATCGAAGTGAGCCGCTTACTCTTATCGGACCAAAGGGACTTGAACGAGTTGTAAATGCACTTCGTGTGATCGCGCCGGAACTTCCGTTTGAAATTAAATTTATTGAGATAACAAAACCAGAAGAAGTGATTGAAATCAATGGTTACCGAATTACAGCATTCAGGGTGAACCATAATGTAATATGTTATGGGTACACACTTGAGATACTGCGTCAGGGAAGATTTTCGCCGGAACGTGCCAAAGAGCAGGAGATTCCTTTGAAATTCTGGAATCCGCTTCAGAAGGGGCAGACAATAGAAGAAGATGGCATCATTTATACACCGGATATGGTACTTGGACCGGATCGAAAAGGAATAAAAGTTACTTATACTACAGATACCAGACCAACAGAGTCGATTTTGCGTAATGCAAAGGGGTCAGATCTTTTTATTTGCGAGGGAATGTATGCTGAGGATGAAAAGATTGAAAAGGCAAAAGGTTACAAGCATATGATGTTCAGAGAGGCTGCAACACTTGCAAAGGATGCGGAAGTTGCAGAAATGTGGCTGACACACTTCAGTCCGTCTCTGATCCGACCGGATGAATATATGGATATGGTAAGAGGGATTTTTCCGAATGCATATCCAGGTAAAGATGGTAAAACTATAGAATTAAATTTTGAAGAAGACTAGAGGTGCCTTATTATGGAAGATACATTAATTCTGGCAATAGAAAGTTCCTGTGATGAAACAGCAGCCTCCGTAGTAAAAAACGGCAGGACTATCTTATCTAATGTGATATCATCACAGATCGAACTTCATAAATTATATGGCGGAGTCGTGCCTGAAATAGCTTCCCGTAAGCATATTGAGAAGGTGAACCAGGTAATTGAGGAAGCCCTTAAGGAGGCAGATGTTACTCTGGATGATCTGGATGCGGTCGGAGTTACTTATGGACCAGGGCTTGTAGGCGCGCTCCTTGTGGGGGTGGCAGAGGCAAAAGCGATCGCATATGCAAAAAAGCTTCCGCTGGTAGGTGTACACCACATAGAAGGACATGTTTCAGCGAATTATATAGAACATCCTGATCTGGAACCTCCTTTTTTATGTCTGATCGTTTCAGGAGGACATACACATCTGGTTATTGTCAGGGATTATGGAGAGTTTGAGATCCTGGGACGTACAAGAGATGATGCAGCAGGGGAAGCTTTTGATAAAGTGGCACGTGCGATCGGGCTGGGGTATCCAGGTGGACCAAAGATTGATAAATTATCAAAAGAGGGAAATCCAGATGCGATTGTTTTCCCCAAAGCCAGAATTGGAGAATGTCCGTATGATTTCAGTTTCAGCGGAGTAAAATCAGCAGTGCTGAATTATCTGAATCAGGCGCAGATGAAGGGAGAAGAGGTGAACAGGGCAGATCTTGCGGCCTCTTTTCAGAAAGCTGTTGTGGATGTGCTTGTTGAACATACTATGCTGGCAGCCAGGGATTATCATATGGATAAGATCGCGATTGCAGGCGGAGTGGCTTCAAATGGAACTCTGCGTGCAGCAATGGAAGAGGCATGCCAGGAACATGGATACAAATTCTACCGTCCGTCACCAATTTTCTGCACGGATAATGCAGCAATGATAGGTGTGGCTGCTTATTATGAATATAAAAAAGGCACCCGCCATGGATGGGATCTGAACGCAGTGCCAAACCTGAGACTGGGAGAAAGATAAAGAAATAACAGATGTGGAGGACTTATTATGAAACAGGAGAGAAATACAGCAATCGTTCTGGCAGCAGGTCAGGGAAAAAGAATGCACAGCAGAATTCAGAAACAGTTTCTGGAGATCGATCATCGTCCGGTGTTGTATTATTCATTGGAATGTTTTCAGAAAAGTCCTCTGATACAGGAGATTATTCTGGTAGTTGGAGAAGAAATGCTTTCCTATTGCAAAAGAGAAATCGTGGAGCGCTACAATTTTACAAAAGTAACGAAAGTGATTGCAGGTGGAAAAGAACGATATGACTCGGTATATCAGGGACTTCTTGCCTGCGGAGAATGTGATTATGTCTTTATACATGATGGGGCAAGACCGTTTATAACAGAAGAGATGCTGGAAAGAGGCATTTTGGGTGTGCAGGAGACGGGAGCCTGCGCAATTGGCATGCCGTCAAAAGATACGATCAAAATTTCGGATAAAGAAGGTTTTGTTCAGTCAACACCAGACCGTAGCCAGGTGTGGTCTGTTCAGACACCGCAGATTTTTGAATATTCTCTGATCAGATCTTCGCATGAGAGCCTGAGAAGGAAAGATATGACAGGAATTACAGACGATGCTATGGTAGTAGAACAGGAAACAGGTGTTAGAATACGTCTGGTAGAAGGCTCTTACCAGAACATCAAGATCACAACACCGGAAGATCTTGACATTGCAGAAACTTTTTTGAAAAAATATAAAATTAGGTGTTGACATGTGGGGAATTCGATGATAGAATATGTCTTGCGCTGACAGAGAAGCGCGAAATACTGAGAAATGCATATGGAGAGATATCGAAGTGGTCATAACGAGGCGGTCTTGAAAACCGTTTGTCCGCAAGGGCGCGTGGGTTCG
>CAKRTP010000014.1 GCA_934402155.1 uncultured Blautia sp.
TAGCAGAGATGTTTGAGAATGTAGAATAATCACAATTTAATATGAACAGCATGAAAGCCCTCGGGAGTTAATCCTGGAGGCTTTTGGTGTTAAATAAGCTCTGATTTTGTTGGCTTGCGAATACTGTATTCCTCTATTAAATCTTTAATAGCAGCAACATGCACCTGTTATATCCTCTTGCATCAAAAATAAATGTCGACAACTGGGAATCCCAGAGAGAGGCATTCTCCACAAGTCAATAGACAATATTATACTTTTGATGTGACAACAATACAGGATAAGGCAGAAATTATACAAAAAATGCATAAAAATATCGTGTGAGTTTCAAAAAAGGTAATAAAGGTAATAAAAAATCCGAAGTCCTAGAACCTCGGAAACCCTTGATTTTACAGCCTCAAATCGGGGCAACAGGATTTGAACCTGCGACCTCACGGCCCCCAGCCGTGCGCGCTACCAAGCTACGCCATACCCCGGTGAGGATTATTATAGCAAGTAAAGTGCTGATTTGCAACTGCTTTTTTTGATTTAACACTTGACAAGATTAAAATGTCATGCTAATCTAACTACATCAGCGAAAACAAGAAGAAATGCAATGACAAGGAATAGTACATGTAAACCGGAGCGCAGAGAGCTGTCGGCTGGTGTAAGGCAGCAGAAGGAATTCATGGAACTCGCCTTTGAGCATCTGTCCGAAATCCTGAACAGGAGAGTAGATGCAGACGGTATCCACCGTTATATGGAGAGGATATAAGGATCCTGTGATTCCGTATCCCATGAGTGTATGAACCGTTCATAAATAAGAGTGGTACCGCGAGAGTTATTGTCTTTCGTCTCTTACAGTAGTCTGTAGAGATGAGAGCTTTTTTTTTGCACAGAATTTTAACCAGATCAGGTAAGGATCCTGCTTCGATCGCGAATATCCGTCTGACTGGAAAATGGAGGAAAAAATTATGAAAAACGTAACAAAATATCAGAGACAGTATTTTATGCCGCCAGTGAAATGTATGAAATGGACTGAGAAGGAATATGTGGATAAAGCCCCGATCTGGTGCAGTGTTGATCTTCGTGACGGAAATCAGGCACTGGTTATTCCGATGAGTCTGGAGCAGAAAATTGAATTCTTCAAGCTTCTTGTTGAAATTGGATTTAAGGAGATTGAAGTTGGCTTCCCGGCCGCATCTGAGACAGAATACACATTTATCCGTACCCTGATCGAACAGAATCTGATTCCGGATGATGTTACTATTCAGGTGCTGACTCAGGCAAGAGAGCATATCATCCGAAAAACATTTGAGGCTGTCAAAGGAGCACCAAAGGCAATTGTTCACGTCTATAATTCTACTTCCGTAGCACAGCGTGAGCAGGTATTCAAGAAATCAAAAGAGGAAATCCTGAAGATTGCGGTAGATGGAGCAGCTCTTCTGAAGGACCTGGCTGACCAGACAGAAGGAAACTTCCAGTTTGAATACAGTCCGGAGAGCTTTACGGGAACAGAACCGGAATACGCACTGGAAGTCTGCAATGCGGTTCTGGATGTGTGGAAACCAACTCCGGATAACAAGGCGATCATTAATCTGCCGGTTACTGTGCAGCATTCCATGCCTCATGTATATGCAAGTCAGGTTGAGTACATGTGCGAAAACATGAAATATCGTGAGAATGTTATCGTTTCTCTTCATCCACATAATGATCGTGGCTGTGGTGTTGCTGATTCTGAGATGGGTCTGCTGGCGGGTGCTGACAGAATCGAAGGAACCTTATTCGGAAACGGAGAACGTACAGGAAATGTGGATATTGTCACACTGGCAATGAATATGTTTTCTCAGGGTGTAGATCCGAAACTTGATTTTTCTGCCATGCCGCATGTATGTGAAGTATATGAAGAGTGCACAGGAATGAAAGTGGATGAAAGAAGTCCATACAGTGGAGCACTTGTATTTGCTGCCTTTTCCGGTTCTCACCAGGATGCGATCGCCAAAGGCATGCACTGGAGAGAAGAAAAAGATCCGAACCGCTGGACAGTTCCATATCTTCCTATCGACCCGAAGGATGTCGGAAGAAACTACGATGCAGATGTTATCCGTATCAACAGCCAGTCCGGAAAAGGCGGTGTGGGATATATCCTGGAAACCAAGTATGGTCTGAACCTGCCGCCTAAGATGCGTGAAGCTATGGGATACGCAGCAAAGGCAGTATCTGACCACAGTCACAAGGAACTTCATCCGGATGAGATTTTCAGTCTGTTTAAATCTACATTCGAAAATGTTGTCAGTCCGTACAGCATCAATGAGGTTCATTTCCAGCAGAAAGACGGTGGAATTGTTACTCAGGTAACCTCTACTTTTAATGGTACGACAATCACCACAGAAGCAGCTGGTAATGGTCGTCTGGATGCTGTCAGCAATGCACTTAAGAAAGCTTATGAACTGAAATTTAACCTGGTTACCTATCAGGAGCATGCGCTTGAGAAGAGCTCCAGTTCCAAAGCGATCGCCTATGTGGGAATTCAGAAACCAGACGGAACCCTCTCCTGGGGTGCCGGCGTCGATCCGGATATCATCCGTGCATCCATTGACGCACTTGTAACAGCAATCAATAATCGATAAAATAATCACAGGATAAACATTTGATTTTTTACAGCCTCTTTCTTTTCAACAGTTGTTTTCAAAACTGTCGAAAGGGAAGGGGCGTTTTTATGCATGTTTCACAGAAAAAATTGTTCCTCTGGAAATTTCAAAAAAATTCTGCTAAACTAAAAATATGTATGCCTTTATTACAAAGTATGGATGAAAGAAAGGAATCGATGCACAGATGCTAAAAATCAAAAGCTATGTGAAAGTAAACAGCATTGCAGAAGCGTATGAGCTGAATCAGAAAAAAACAGCCTGTGTGCTTGGCGGAATGGTATGGCTCAAGATGGGAAACAGAAATATCTCAACAGCCATTGACCTCTCCGGCCTTGGACTTGAGGGGATCCGGGAGACAGATGATGAATTTGTGATCGGATGTATGACATCTTTGCGAGAACTTGAAACAGATAAAAGACTGAACGAATATACACAGGGAGCCATTCGGGAGAGTGTTCGTCATATTGTAGGCGTACAGTTTCGAAACTGTGCGACGGTTGGCGGAAGTATCTGGGGCCGTTATGGATTTTCTGATGTATTAACAATGTTTCTTGGAATGGACACCTGGGTAGAACTCTATGATGCCGGAAAAATCCCGCTGACAGAGTTTGTAAACAGAAAGAAAGACAATGATATTCTTGTGAATATCATTATAAAAAAACAGCCGCTTCGTGTCTGTTATATGAGTCAGAGAAATACAAAGACAGACTTTCCGGTGCTGACCTGCTGTGCATCTCTGATCGGAAATGAGGCAAGAACTGTGATAGGTGCAAGATCCGGCCGTGCGGTCATCGCAGAGGATCCGGAGCATATTCTGGAGGATTTTGCTGCAAAGAATGAAGAAGAACAAAAAGAGGCGATCCGGAAATTTGCCGGATATGCGGCAGAGCATGTTCCGACATCAGGCAACATGAGAGCATCCAGTGAATACAGAACTCTTCTTGTTGAGATTCTGACGAGGAGAGCATGGGAGAAAGTAGGAGGTATGAAGGATGAATATTAAATTCTGGCTGAATGGTATACAGCGTCAGGAAGAGATCGATCCGGGAATGCTCCTGATCGATTTTCTGAGAGAAAAAGGCTGCTACAGTGTCAAAAGAGGCTGCGAAACAGCAAACTGCGGACTTTGTACGGTGCTGATGGATGAAAAACCGATTCTTTCCTGTTCTATGCTTGCGGCAAGAATTGACGGCAGAAGGATCGTGACTTTGGAAGGGCTTCAGAAGGAAGCCGAGGAATTTGGAAATTTTCTTGCAAATGAAGGCGCGGAACAGTGTGGTTTCTGTAATCCGGGATTTATCATGAATGTGATCGCAATGCTCCGTGAACTTGAAGAACCGGACGAAGAGCAGATCAAAGAATATCTGGCGGGAAATCTGTGCAGATGCTCCGGTTTCGTTTCTCAGACAGCAAGTATTCTGAAGTATCTGAACTATAAAAAAACACAGGAGGAATCATAAGATGAAATATGTAAATCAGCCTGTACAGAAAACAGATGCAATGGCTCTTGTGAAAGGAAAACCTGTGTATACAGATGATCTGGCACCAAAGGATGCACTGATCGTCAAGGTTTTGAGAAGCCCTCATGCAAATGCGTGGGTGGACAGCATAAAGACAGAGAATGCCATGAAGGTTCCGGGTATTGCCTGTGTTCTTACCTATGAGGATGTTCCGCAGAAGCGTTTTACACTTGCCGGACAGACAGCCCCGGAGATGAGTCCTGATGACAGGCTGATCCTTGACCGTCATGTTCGTTTTGTCGGAGATGCTGTTGCGATTGTTGCGGGTGAGACAGAGGCGGCAGTTGATCTGGCACTTAAGAGGATACGCGTAAAATATCAGATGGAGAAGCCGGTTTTTGACATCCACGAAGCAAAGGATAATCCGATCCTGGTTCATCCTGAGGAGGACTGGAAACTTAAGATCCCGCTCGGCGGCGACAACAAAAGAAACCTGTGTGCGTCAGCAGTGGAAGAGCATGGTGATGTTGAGAAAGTTCTTAGTGAGTGCAAGTATACAGTAGAGCATACATATCATACCAGAGCAAATCAGCAGACTATGATGGAAACTTTCAGAACAGCATGCTACATGGATCATGTCGGAAGACTGATCGTTCTCTCCTCCACACAGATTCCGTTCCATGTCAGAAGAATCGTGGGTCGTGCACTTGATATTCCGGCATCCAAAGTTCGTGTTATCAAACCGAGGATCGGCGGAGGTTTTGGGGCAAAACAGACTTCCGTCAGTGAAATTTATCCGGCGATCGTGACCTGGAAGACAGGACGCCCTTCCAAGATGATCTATTCCCGATATGAATCCATGATCTGTGCTACTCCTCGTCATGAGATGGAGATCACTGTACGTGCCGGTGCAGATGAGAACGGTATTATTCGTGTACTGGATGTTTATACTTTATCAAACACAGGAGCTTATGGTGAACACAGTTCTACGACGGTAGGTCTGAGCGGACATAAATCAATCGGGCTTTACAGACATACAGAAGCTTATCGTTTCGCGTTTGATGTGGTTTATACAAATGTTCAGTCTGCAGGTGCTTATCGTGGATATGGGGCAACGCAGGGTATTTTTGCAGTAGAGTCAGCGGTTAATGAACTGGCACATAAGATGGGAATGGATCCGGTAAAGATCAAGGAACTGAATATGCCGATCGAGGGAGGCCCTCTTCCGGGATATCCTGATGTTCCTTATGCACAGAGCTGTACGATGGACCGCTGTATGGCCAGAGCGAAAGAAATGATGAACTGGGATTCAAAATATCCGTTCCGCGATATGGGAAATGGCAAAGTCCGTGGTGTCGGTGTTGCGATGGCGATGCAGGGATCTTCGATAGCCGGTGTCGATGTCGGCGGTGCAGATATCAAACTTAATGAGGATGGATCTTATACGCTGGCACTTGGCTGTACAGATATGGGAACAGGATGCGATACGGTTCTGGCACAGATGGCAGCAGAATGTCTGGAAACGCCTTTGGAAAATATCGTCGTATTCAGCGTGGATACAGATATCTCACCATATGACTCCGGATCCTATGCATCTGCAACGACATATACAACAGGTATGGCAGTTGTAAAAGCATGTCACGAACTGCGCAGAAAGCTCTGTGAATTTGGTGCAGAAATGCTCGAAACAGATCAGGATAGTGTTGAGTTTGATGGAAATTATGTGTTCTGCACAGAGGATGAGAGCAGAAAAGTATCTCTTGAGGAGATCGCACTCAAGAGTACCTTCTTTAATAACAAAGAACTCCAGGTTGTAAAACAGCATTCTTCACCGCTGTCTCCTCCGCCGTTTATGGTCGGTATGGCAGAAGTGGAAGTTGATAAGGAAACAGGAAGTGTGGATGTTCTGGATTACGTTGCTGTTGTTGACTGCGGAACTCCGATCAACCCGAATCTTGCCCGTGTACAGACTGAGGGAGGAATCGCACAGGGAATCGGAATGGCACTTTTTGAGGATGTACAGTATACCGAAAAAGGCAAGATCCGAAATAATTCTCTGATGCAGTATAAGATTCCGACCAGACAGGATATCGGAGATATCAGAGTGGATTTTGAATGCAGTTATGAGGAAAGCGGTCCGTTTGGAGCAAAATCCATCGGAGAGCTTGTGATTGACACTCCGTGTCCGGCGATTGCCGAGGCAGTTTACAATGCAACAGGAGTACGGATACGTGAACTTCCGATCACTCCGGAAAAGATTGCAATGGAACTTCGCCGCAAAGAACTGGAGAAATAATATGGAAATGGCGATAAAGGGAACTCTGGCCGTTTTCTGGCTTGGTCTTGTGCCGCTTTTCGCAGGACGGCTGCTTTTTTGTAAAAGAAAGCAGCCTCTTCTGACAGAATGTTTTCTGAGTGGATATGCGCTCCTGTTTGCGGTTATGGAAGTCCTGACACTTCCTATGATATATCTGAAAATGCCGCTGCATGTCCTGACTGTCTCATATGGGGCGGCAGTGCTGCTTTTGGTGGCTGCCGGTATATTTGTGATGGTGAAACAGAAGGACAGCTTTCATTTTTCTTCTGCTTTTCGTATGGAAAACAGCTGTTTCTGGATTGCGGCAGTTCTGATCCTTCTTCAGATCATTATGTGTGTTTTTCTGGCACATATGGATGCAGATGATGCATTTTATGTGGCACAGGCGACAACAGATGTACAGACAGATACCATTTTTGAAGTAATCCCATATACGGGACAAAAATATCACAGTATGCCGAGCAGATATGTTCTCTCGCCGTTTCCGGTATTTCTGGCCGTGGTAAGCAGACTGAGTGCCGGACTTCATCCTGCGATCATGGCACATATGATTTTTCCGGCGATATTTCTTATGGCTGCTTACAGTGTACAGTATCTTCTTGGAAGAAAATGGTTCCCGGATGACCGCAGAGGTCAGGGGATGTACCTGTTTTTTGTGGCATGTGTCTGCAGCTTTTCGGCATACTCTGTCTATAATGTGGGAAGCTTTCAGATGGTTCGCCTGTGGCAGGGCAAAGCAGTACTCGCATCGGTTTTTCTGCCGTTTCTGTTTTATCTTGGACAGTCTGTGATGATGGAAAAAAAGTCTGAGTATCCATGGATACTTCTTGCTATGGCGGATATGAGCTGCTGTCTTTTATCTTCTATGGGGATTATCCTCGGGACATTAATGTTCGGTGTTTTTCTGCTTCTGTGCCTGGTATTTCAGAGAAACTGGAAGAATTTTCTGAAAGGCTTCTGCTGCTGTCTGCCATCGCTGCTGCTCGGAATTTTTTATATTTTGGTATTTAAAGGATAGGGAACGTGATGAAAGAAATGATAAACAAATCTCTGGGATTCTGGAATAATTACTGGGGAGACAGTCTTTTTCCCTGGCTTCTCGCAGTGTCCGTTCTTTACCTTCTTATCTTCAGACATAAGAAAAAAACAGTCCGCAGCCTGCTGGCTTATGCGTTTCTGGAGTTGTTTCTGTTCTTTTTCCCTGTTACGGCAAAGATCATACAGAAATGTATCGGAGAGAGCGTATACTGGAGAGTTCTGTGGACGGTGCCGTTTGTACCTGTGATCGCACTGGCAATGGCGGAGTTTGTCCGTGCAAGAAAGAGGTTTCTGCAGCCGGTTCTGATCGTGGTATTCGCAGCACTGATCGCTTTTGGCGGAAAAGAGTTTTTAACAGAAGGATACTTTCATCAGGTATATAATTACCAGCAGGTCCCGGATGAAGTGGCAGGGGTCTGTGAACTGGCCAGTCTGGATGCCGGCGGTGAGAAGTTTCTGATGGTCGCAGATGAGTATATCAGCTCTTATATCCGTGTTTATGATCCGTCAATCTATATGCCGTTCGGCAGAAGAGGAAGCGGCGGTGCAGTAGGCGGACGAAAGCAGCTGTATCTGGAACTCAACGCACCGGTATTTAACTATTCCAATATTGGTGATTATGCGAAACGGGTCAAATGTAATTATCTTGTGGTAAAGATCCCGAATGAACAGCAGAAGGCAGAATTGGAAAATTACGACTATCATGAACTTGGTGTGATCGGAACGTATAGTCTTTACCGGCTGGGAAATTCCGTACAGGAATACAGAAGTCCTCTGTTGGAAACGGAATGAGAGGAAATGTAAAAATCCTTGTTGTGTTGGGCAAATTGTATGTAAAGAATAAAAAACTTTACTTTTTTGAGGAAATATGATAACATATCATGTGTTAAGAGCATTGCACCTTAACACATTTGCACCTGTAGCTCAGTGGATAGAGCAGTGGTTTCCGGTACCATGTGCGGGGGTTCGATTCCCTTCAGGTGTGCTGCACGGGGTAATGGGTCTGCCTCGGTGCGTTGTGATTTAAGGAGGACAAGAACTTGGATAATTTCAGGGAATGGTTATCGGATAACCTTCGCTATTTTATGCTTGGCGGAGCGATTCTGATAATCGTAGCTGTATTGTTCTTTAGCGTTCGCGCTTGTACCAGAAGTGGGAAGGGTACTTCTGATGAAGAACAGACTACAGCACAGGACAACAGCCAGGGAAATGATCCTTCTTCTCCGGAAGATGATGGGGAGACAAACGACGGGAAGAAAGAAGAAGACACGAATCCCTTGGAGGAAGGCAGCGAGGAAATTGCTGCGCTTATCAAGAGTTATTATCAGGCTTTAGGGGAAAGAGATATTACCACACTGAGAACATTAGTCAGTAATCTGACGCCTTCTGATGAGTCGAGAATTACAAATGCAAAAGATTATATAGAAGGATATCAGGTCGATAATGTATACACAAAGAAAGGCCTGGATGAGAATTCGTATGTAGTATATACGCGTGGAAGTCTTATTTGTAAGGGGATAGATACACCTGCGCCTTCATTATGGAGTTCTTATGTAGTGAAAGACAGTGATAGCAATTACAAAATCCTGGGAGATCTGGAACAGAACAAAGAAGTTTCTGATTATATGGATTCACTGAAATCCGATGCCGATGTACAGAAGCTTACAGCAGAAGCGCAGTCGGCATATGAGAAAGCTCAGCAGGATGATACAGCACTTGCACAGTTTTTGAATGGACTGGGAGAAGAAGTGGATTCCAGCACTGATTCTGCGGACACCGCTCAGCAGGATGGTACAACAATGACTGTTACAGAGGGTTGCAACGTAAGAGCATCGGCCAACAGTGATGAGGATAATATCATCGGTGGACTGGACGAGGGAGATCAGGTACAGGTCCTTGGACAGGAGGGCGACTGGGTACAAATTGAATATGATGGGCAGACTGGATATGTATATAGTGGATTACTCCAGTAACGTAAACAAAGGCACAGACATTAGTCTGTGCCTTTTTCACTGCTCTCATTTGGTAAAATCACCGTATGCAATACCCGTCTGCAATTCTGTGCCTTTAATCCTGGCGAGCTCATGGATGGTCACCAGCTGATAGCCTTCTTCGATTAATTTTGGGATAAAGATTTCAGCGGCATCTACAGAAGTGCTGAAAATATCATGCATCAGAATGACAGAACCATCCTGAACCTGAGACATGACTGTATCTACGGTCTGATCGGCATCCTGAGTTTCCCAGTCGAGTGTGTCAATGGACCAGAGGATCATAGGAGTGCCGACGGTTGACCGTACAGAATCATTGATGTTCCCATATGGCGGACGAAGTACAGTGGCACCGTGACCGACAAGATTTACAAGAGATTCATCCACGCCGGCAATCTCGGCAGACATATCTTCGGGAGCAAGTGTTGTCAGATCCACGTGAGAATATGTATGATTTCCGAGTTCGCATCCAAGTTCCTCCATACGTTTTACTTCATCAGGAAAACTGTCGATCTCCTTGCCGACCATAAAGAAAGTAGCCTTGGCATTGTTCTTTTCCAGGCAGTCGAGCAGTCTGTCTGTGAAAGAACTGGGACCATCATCAAAAGTCAGAGCAACGTATTTGGCAGTGGCTTTTTTTGATGAAGATTTGCTTTTCCTGGAAGCAGATGATTCAGAAGAATCAGCCTTTTTTTCTTTTTGCTTTGTTTCGGCTTTGTATCCTTTAAGAGAACCGTCATCAAGAAGCTCATAGCTTTTGCCATTGACGGTGATGAAGCCTGTCTGCATAATGCCATCCTGATCCATGTAGTAGCGTTTGCCGCCGGAATTTATCCATCCTGTCAGCATGATCCCGTTTCTGTTGAAATAATATGTCTTGCCGTCTGTGTCAGTAAGCCATCCTGTGTAAGGCTTGTTGTTTACCATAAACATCCAGTTGCTTCCGCTGGAGGTCCATACACCGGATGATGCCTCATCGGAAATCTCCCTGCCAGATGCGGCTGCTGTCGGAACAGGAGTCGGGATGTCGGTTGCAATGGATGGCTCGGAACTGCTGTCGGAATCTGTCGTGTTCTGTCCATGATTGTCAGGAACAGTTGCCTGGGCAGTCTGTTTCTGATGAAGGACTGAGAAGTCGGCGGTTGACTGTCTGAGTGTGCCTCCGAGGATAAGACAGATGGCAATGGCGGTGAGCAGCAGAAACGGATTTGTATGTTTTTTGCGGCTTGGCATGCCGTTTCCTCCTAACATTGGTTTGCGCCGGCTTCTATCTGTTGGATAGTTACCGAACTTCTATATATGATACAATAATCGACACAAAAATACAAGAGCAACAGAAAAAGCCTGAAACTCTTTGTTGCGGTGATTAAAAAAAAATTATATAATAGACCAATGGACGAAAAAAATAAAACAGAAAACAAACAAATGATCAGAATAAATAAATACCTGAGCAGTGCAGGTGTCTGTTCAAGAAGGGATGCTGACCAGTTTACAGATGCAGGAAGGGTCACATTGAATGGTGCTGTGATCAAAACAGGAGAGAGGATCCCGGAGGATGCCTGTATCTGTCTGGATGGCAAACCGGTCAGAGCAGAAGAAAAGAAGGTCCTTCTGCTTTTTTACAAGCCAAGGGGGATTGTCTGCAGCACGAAGAAACAACGGAATGAGACGACAGTGACAGAGTATCTGAACTATCCTCTGAGAGTGTATCCGGTCGGGAGGCTGGATAAGGATTCAGAGGGACTTCTGCTTCTGACGAATCAGGGAGATCTTGTAAACCGTATTATGAGAGCAGGGAATTATCACGAAAAAGAATATCTTGTGACTGTGGACAGGGAAATAACAAAGGAGTTCCTTGAGGGAATGCAGAGAGGTGTTCCGATCCTTGATACTGTGACGAGACCCTGTACTGTCAGAAAGACCGGAAAAAGAAGCTTTCAGATCATTCTGACACAGGGATTGAACCGGCAGATCCGCCGGATGTGTGAATATTTCGGATATCAGGTACAGACACTCAAAAGAGTGCGTATTATGAACCTGACTCTTGATGAACTGAAACCGGGTTCATACCGTGAGATTAAGAAGGAAGAATGGACAGAATTAAACAATCTGCTCAGAGATTCGTCAAATGAGACTATCAGAGAAACAGGAGGACATCATGGAAACGGCTGTAAATCAAATAAAGGATCTGGTGCACCGGCTCAACGAAGCGGCAAAGGCGTATTATCAGCAGGACAGAGAGATCATGAGCAACCGGGAATACGACGCACTGTACGACCAGTTGGAAAAAATGGAAAAGGAAACAGGAATTGTTCTGGCAGACAGTCCCACCGTCAACGTAGGGTACGAGGCAGTTGATGCGCTTCCAAAAGAAACGCACGCATCTCCGATGCTTTCTCTGGATAAGACAAAAGACAGAGAAACTCTGAGAGCATTCATCGGGAATCATCCGTCCCTGCTTTCCTGGAAGATGGATGGACTTACAATCGTTCTGACCTATGAGAACGGAGAACTGGAAAAGGCTGTCACCAGAGGGAATGGTGTGGTAGGTGAGGTAATCACCAATAATGCCCGGATGTTTAAGAATATTCCTCTTAAGATCGCTTATCAGGGAAGACTGGTTCTGAGAGGTGAGGCGATCATCACATATTCTGATTTTGAACGAATCAATGAAACGATTGATGATGTAGATGCAAAATACAAGAATCCGAGGAATCTCTGCAGCGGTTCCGTAAGACAGCTTAATAATCAGATCACAGCAGAGAGAAATGTGAGATTTTATGCTTTCGCACTGGTATCGGCTCAGGATGTGGAAATGCATAATTCCAGGGCATATCAGATGGAATGGCTGAAGTCTCAGGGATTTGAGGTAGTGGAATATCGTATGGTGACGGGGGAGACACTGGATGACGCAATAGACTATTTTTCTCATGCGATCGAGAAAAATGATTTCCCGTCAGATGGTCTTGTTGCACTCTATGATGATATTGCGTACGGGGATTCTCTTGGAAGTACGGCAAAATTTCCGAGAAACGCTTTTGCCTTCAAGTGGGCAGATGAGATCCGCGAAACGACACTTCGTGAGATTGAATGGAGTCCGTCAAGAACAGGACTTATCAATCCGATCGCTGTTTTTGATCCGGTAGAACTGGAGGGAACGACTGTCAGCCGTGCGAGCGTGCATAATGTCAGTATTGTAAAAGAACTGCAGCTTGGAATCGGTGATACGATACAGGTTTACAAGGCAAATATGATCATCCCTCAGATCGCAGAAAATCTGACAAGAAGCAGCAACCTGGAAATCCCGAATACCTGTCCGGTCTGCGGACAGGAGGCAAGAATCATTCAGGAAAATGAAGTGGAATCTCTCTATTGTATGAATCCGGACTGTGTTGCAAAGAAAATCAAGGCCTTCACCTTATTTGTGAGCAGAGATGCCATGAATATTGACGGGCTGTCCGAGGCGACCCTGGAAAAATTTATTGCCAAAGGATTTATTCATGATTTTGGAGATATCTTTGAGATTGGAAAGCATCGGGAAGAAATCGTGATAATGGATGGTTTTGGGGAGAAATCTTTTGATAATCTGATGGCAAGTATTGAAAAGGCGAGAGAGACAACACCTGCAAAAGTGCTCTACAGTCTCGGAATCGCCAATATCGGACTTTCCAATGCAAAAGTGATCTGTCGTCGTTTTGATGATGATCTTGGGCGGATCCGCACAGCAAAGGAGGAGGAGATCAGTGCGATTGACGGAATCGGCCCAGTGATCGCAAAAAGTCTTACCGGTTATTTTGAAAATGAACAAAACAACCGAAAACTGGATCATCTGCTGGGATATCTTCATATTAATAAAGAAGAAGTCTCTGAAAATCAGATCTTCGCAGGGATGAATTTTGTCATTACAGGAAGCCTGGAACATTTCAGCAATCGAGGTGAGGCCAAAAAGCTGATCGAATCGCTGGGAGGCAAGGTGACAGGTACTGTGACCGGCAAGACAAATTACCTGATCAATAATGATACCGCATCGAATTCATCAAAGAACAAGAAGGCCAGAGAACTTGGAATCCCGATCCTGTCAGAAGAAGATTTTATCAGAATGACAGAGGCCTGAACAGAGAATTACGCAAAGGAGAGATGAAAAATGCCAATTAAAATACAGAGTGATCTGCCGGTAAAGGAAATCCTGGAAAGAGAAAATATATTTGTCATGGATGAGGGAAGGGCAGTGCATCAGGACATCCGTCCGATCCAGATCCTGATCCTGAATCTGATGCCGCTCAAAGAGGAGACGGAGCTTCAGCTGCTGCGTTCTCTTTCAAATACACCGCTTCAGGTAGATGTGACGTTCATGGCTGTGGAGAGTCATGAAGCAAAAAACACTTCTGTCAGTCATCTGAACAAGTTTTATGAAACGTTTTCTGATCTGAAAGAAAGACGTTTTGACGGAATGATCATTACAGGTGCTCCTGTTGAGCAGATGGAATTTGAAGAAGTGGATTACTGGAATGAGCTTCAGGAGATTATGGACTGGACCAACAATCATGTGACATCTACGATTTTCCTGTGCTGGGCGGCGCAGGCAAGTCTGTATCATTTCTATGGACTTAAGAAACGTCAGCTGGACCAAAAAATGTTTGGACTGTTCTGGCATAAGGTCATGAATCGTAAGATCCCGCTGGTACGAGGGTTTGATGATATGTTCCTTGCACCGCACTCCAGGCATACTGAGGTACCGATCGAAGATATCCGTGCATGCAGGGATATCACGATCCTGGCAGAATCGGAGGAAGCAGGACTTTTTCTTGCGATGGCGCAGGGAGGAAGAAAAATCTTTGTCATGGGGCATCCGGAATATGACCGTATCACTCTTGACGGAGAGTACAAACGTGATATGAGCAGGGGACTGCCGATAGAGGTTCCGGAGAATTATTACCGTGAGAATGATCCGGAAAACAAGCCGCTGCTTATGTGGAGGGCTCATGCAAATAACCTGTATACAAACTGGCTGAATTACTATGTATACCAGAGTACTCCGTTTGATCTGATGGGAACACCGGATTTTTCGAGTATTGAAGGCAACTGAGGAATAAAAGGGAGAGGAGAATGAAAAAATGGATGGATCAATGTTTATCGGAACCTGGTGGTCCCTGGTTCCGCCGCTGCTTGCAATTGTGCTGGCACTGATCACGAAGGAAGTTTACAGCTCGCTGTTTATCGGTGTAGCGATGGGAGCACTGCTTTATACGGGATTTCACCCGTGGAATGCATTTGTGGCATTTTTTGATATTATGAAAAACAGCATGAATCTGAATATTCTGATCTTTGATGTCCTGCTTGGAATGATTATTGTTCTGATGGCAAAGTCAGGAGGTTCAGCGGCATATGGACGATGGGCAGGAAGTAAGATCAGGAGCAAAAAGAGTGCCATGCTTGCGACAACCGGACTTGGAATCCTGATCTTTGTGGATGACTATTTTAACTGTCTGACAGTTGGCTCGGTTATGCGTCCGGTTACAGACAAATATAAGGTGTCAAGAGCAAAACTTGCTTACATAATTGATGCAACAGCTGCACCGGTATGTATTATCGCACCAATCTCAAGCTGGGCGGCAGCTGTCAATTCCTATGTACCGGCAGATGCGGGAATCACAGGTTTCCAGCTTTTCCTCTGGACAATCCCGTATAACCTGTATGCACTTCTTACGCTGGTCATGGTATTCTATACGATAGGTACCGGATTTGATTTCGGACTTATGAAGAAACATGAACAGAATGCAGCAAAAGGCGATCTTTTCAGTTCAGGTGGCGAGGAATTCGACCAGGTCAAAGAGGATGAGATCTTAGCCAATGGTCATGTCATGGATCTTGTTCTTCCGGTTCTTGTTCTTATCGGGACTGCCATTGGAGCTATGATCTATACTGGTTTTCTGGGCGGTGCCACAGATATTGTTACAGCTTTTTCCGGATGTGATGCAGAAACCAGTTTGATCTTTGCGACGATGATCACAGTGCTGTTTATGCTTGTGTTGTATCTTCCGCGAAAGGTTGTTTCATTTAAGGGATTTATGGACAGTTTTGTAGAAGGCTTCAAGATGATGATCCCGGCAATCGCGATCCTGATTTTTGCATGGTCACTGAAAGGAATGGGAGATGCACTTGAGATTGCGACTTTTGTCAAGACGATCGTAGACACGAATGCATCTGCGAGTGTGGCTCTTCCTGTGATCCTGTTTCTGGTGGCAATTTTCCTTTCTTTCTCAACAGGAACAAGCTGGGGAACTTTTGCGATCCTTGTACCGATCGCTGTTGCAATGTTCCCGGGAACAGACAGTATGCAGATGATGATCATTGCTGTATCAGCAGTCCTTTCAGGTGCTGTCTGCGGGGATCACATTTCACCGATTTCAGATACTACCGTCATGTCCTCGGCAGGTGCACAGAGTAACCACATCAATCACGTAACAACACAGATGCAGTATGCGGCAGTAGTCGCAGCGGTATCAGCAGTTGGATTCCTTTTTGCAGGTTTTGTTCATGTGTGGTGGATCGTGCTTGGTGTCAGTCTGGTTCTTCTGCTTGCAGTTCTGACGGTGATCAGAAAAATTACAAAATGACAGATTTTGTCAGACAGGAAAAAAGATGACGAAGATTAAAGTACCTTATATGGATCAGAGCGGAAAATATCCTACGGGATGTGAGAGCGTCACGGCAGTGATGCTTCTCCGCTATCTGGGATGCGATATCACAGTAGATGGATTTATTCAGAACTGTCTTGAGTGCAGGGCAATGGAACAGAGAAAGGATGGCCTTTACGGACCGGATCCAAATGAGTTCTTCTGTGGGAGTCCATATGATGAAGACTCATTTGGCTGTTATGCACCGGCATTAATAAAAGCACTGGGACGCGCAGCAGGAGATTCGTTTGCACTTATAAATGAAACAGGAACACCTGTAGACGAACTGTGCAGAAAATATATCGATAAGGGAATGCCGGTGATATTCTGGGCATGTATCAATATGCGAAAAGAAATCCCGGGACCGGAATGGAAACTTCTGGATTCAGGCGGAGATTTTGAGTGGACATCCAATGAACACTGTATGCTGCTGGTGGGATATGACGAAAAAGGTTATTGGTTTAATGATCCGTATGATCATAACGGGGTGATTTTTTTCGAGAAAGAGTTAACGGAACAGAGACATGCGGCACAGAACAGCATGGCGGTTGGAATTTCCTTACGAGATAAATAATCTGCAAAAAAATTAAAATTTACAAAATCTTTGTTTTACAAATGAAGGGATATCTGCTATAGTAGATGTTGGTTACAGTAAACAAAGCATATATAAATAGAAAGAAGTGTTTGTTTTGCGAAAGAAATCCCATATACTGCTGGCAAGATATCTGGCAGATCAGATGCCTGCAAATGAGAGCTTACAGTCACATAGAAAAGCATTTTGTCTCGGAAACATTCTTCCGGACATTCAGCCATCCTTTGTAACCAAGAGACATGAATATTTTGGCACCTTTGATGAGGTACAGGGGAAGATCAGCCGCCTGGTAGAGAACGGAACAGGAGAATATAATGACCGCGTGTTCTGGAGAAGGGTCGGCGAGATCCTGCATTATATTGCAGATTATTTTACATTTCCGCACAATAAGACTTTTGATGGATCTTTAAGACAGCATAATACATATGAAAAACATCTCAAGAATGAACTCAAGGCTTTTGTTGAGAGTGGAAAGGCCAGTATTTATGCTGAGAAGACTCTGCGCTTTGAGACATTGAATCAGCTGTTTGAATATATCAGAGAACGTCATCAGGTTTATCTTGACAGGAAACGTTCGATCGAGGAGGATATCCATTATATCCTCAGCGTATGCTTTCAGGTATTTCAGGGATTGTTCCAGTTATGCCTTCATGCACTGCCTTCAGCAGTTCCGGCAGTAAGCATTTAAAAAATATGAAAATAGTATGAAATTTACCCAAATCCGCCGGAGTGTTACGCTCCGGCGGTTGATTTTAAAAAAACAGTATGCTAAAATAGTCACAGTTATTAAGTAAGTTAGAAGATTTTAACATGTTCCTTTTTATGGGATATGCTCACAGAAGGGAGTTTTTTTGGCAGAATGAAAAATAAATATCTGACAAAGTATTTATGCATAACAATGATTTCAGCAATGGTTTTGTCCGGCCCGATGTCTGTTCTGGCTGCAGATGAAGGAATAGAGTCTTCAAGTGATTTGAGTGATGGCAGTGACTTTGGCGATGGTTCAGGAGAAGAAACACCGTCACCGGAACCGACGGTGGCACCGGAACCGACAGTAGCACCGGAGCCAACGGTGGCACCAGAACCGACAGTGGCACCAGAGCCGACGGTGGCACCAGAGCCGACGGTGACCCCGGAACCAACAGTGCCTTCGGAACCAACGGTGACCCCGGAACCAACGGTAACCCCTGAGCCGACAGTGACCGTAACACCGTCACCTACGGTACCGGTCGTTCCGGAGGCAGTAGTATCTCTGATCAACGACATTGATGCACTGGCAAAAGAGACACTTACTTTGGAACATGAATCCAAGGTAAAGGCTCTTCGTACTGCTTATGATCAGCTGACAGATGAACAGAAAGCGATGGTTACCAACTATCAGACTCTGGTAGAACTTGAAAAGAAAATTGCAGAACTTAAGAATAAACAGAATGGCAGCAATGGAAGCAATACAGATATTTCTGACGGAAGCAATACTGATGTGACAGGCAAGACAGGCACCCCGGTTTATTATGTGTCCAATCTTCATGCCGGCAAGGATTTTTATCTGGACAGCCTGAAGGAAAATTACCATCTCACTTTCTCTGATGATTTTTCCACTGTTATGGATGAAATCGAGAAAGAATATAAACAGAAGAACAAACTGACAGATGTCAGTGACGGCAGAAGTGACGGACTGACTACTTCCGCAGATTCCCTGCTTGTACGCAACTGGCAGGATATTCTGGCAATTTATGTATATGAGCAGAGCCAGAAGGGAGTCAGTGAATTTAAAATGGATTCATCCTGCAAGGCAGATCTTGCAGAAATCTTTGAGAAAATGAATCCGGTTGTCCGTGATAAAGAAAAGATCACACATGTTTCTTACGGAAATTATCATATCAATACTTATATCAAGCAGAATAATATTGCACAGGATAAGAGGGCAGTCCTTAAGAAATATGTAGAGACAGATTGTAAGCTCCTCTGTGCGATCGTTACTGATGCCAAGGGCTTTGTGCGTCAGAGCGTGGGAGATGATGTTTCGGAAGAACGTGTTAATGTTATTACAGCAGCATACTCTCTGGTGGGCGAGGTTGGTTACTTCTGGGGAGGCAAATCCACTGTGATCGGCAAAGATCCGAGCTGGGGAACCGCAGAGAAGGTCTCTGCTGCCGGAAGTCCGAGCACGGGAACGACCAGAGCATTCGGACTGGACTGCAGCGGGTTTGTCACCTGGGCAGTGATCAATGGTTATGACAGTACAGATATGCAGGACAGCGTTGGCGACGGAACTTCTGATCAGTGGGAAAAGGCAAATGTGGTAAGTGAGAAGGACGCACAGCCTGGTGATCTGGTGTTCCAGAACGGACCGGAGTCAGGCAGTGATAATCATGTAGGTATCATCTGCGGAAAGACAGATGCGGGTGACTGGATTGCAGTACATTGTTCCTCCGGCAAAAACGGAGTTACCGTAGGTGAGGCTTACGGTGCAAGTTTCCGCTATATCCGTCAGCCTTCTTTCTATCCGACCCAGGAAGAACTTGCCAGAATGCTGAGTGATGGAACTGCTGCAAGCAATGCAGAGGCACTTAAACTGGGAACAGATGTATTGTCAGCATCTGATACAGATTCTGCTTCAGGTAACAAAGAAAACGTATTAGGAGTTGATATCAGTTTTGAAGATGATTTTGCTTCAGAAACAGATTCCGGGTTATCTGATGGAAGTTCAGAAGAGAGAATAGAGACAGAAGTGAGAAATGCTCTCAGGGATATTTTCCAAAAAGGAACAACTGTTTCTTCCGGTGATGCGGCAATCTATCCACAACGCCCGGATAACAGTGGTATCCAGGTGGAATTTGAAGCTTAATGTCTGGGATTGACCCGCGAAAATCGGTGTGAGATTTTCGCGGGTTTTTTGTGAAAAAATTCTGATCTGTGAATGTTCATGATACAGATTCCATTTTCTGGAATGTTATAATAAATAACAGGAGTGTCAAAATTGCACATCACGAATAATTATGAGATATCAGGAAATGAGAGAAGGAGCAGAAGATGAAAAAACACAGGTTTCCTTATAGAATCTGTCTGTTTATAATATTGATCGCGGCTCTGGGAGTCGGAGTGAATCTGAATAAAAAATCAAAAGAAAATGATACGGAGTACCAGTCGGTGTTCCGCAATGTGGCAAAGGAGATTTTTGACAAAGAACCTTCGGAAATACAGGCACTGCGGGAACAGGATATTGTTCAGACCGATGAGGAGGGATATCAGGAATATTATTTTAATCTTCTTGGAGATTCCGAGAAGAGGATCTATCGGGAAATGCTGGATGGAATCCGCCAAAGAGAAGATAATTTTTACCTTACAACATCAGAAGAAAGTGTGATCAACAAAGTGTATCATGCACTTCTGAAAGATCATCCGGAACTGTTCTGGGTGCATAATCGTCAGGAAGTTTATACAACTTCCTATCAGGGCAGAGATTATTGTGAATTTTCACCGGGATATACTTACACAGATGAGGAAGTGACGGAAATCCGGCAGGCCATGCAGAATGCCTGCCAGGAAGTTGAAGCATTGATCCCGGAAGGGGCAGATACTTATGATAAGGTCAAGATCGTCTATACTTATCTGATCGATACTGCAGAATATGCTTCATCGGATGATGACCAGAATATTGCCGGTATCTTCTGGAAGAAACAGGCAGTCTGTGCGGGTTATGCGAGAGCAGTCCAGTATCTTCTGGAGAAACTGGATATTCCCTGTATTTATGTGGAGGGGGATACAAAAGACAGTGATGAAGGTCATGCATGGGATATTGTACAGATAGGTGAACAGTACTATTATGTGGATGCGACAAATGGAGATCAGCCGCAGTTTCTGGAGGGAGACGCGGTTCAGCTTGCTGAGCACAAGACGGTCATCTATGATTATCTGTGCCCCTTTCCCTGGGAATATGAGCAGGTCTACAAGGCTTCGGATGAGTTTCCTGTGCCGGAATGTACGGCAACCGACAGGAATTTTTATGTTCTGAACGGAGCATGTTTTGATGCATATGATTATCAGTCATTGTATGAATTCTGCTGTATGCGTCTGGATAATGGTGCTGCAGTTGTCCGCTTTAAGTTCAGTAACAGGGAAGATTTTGATGAGGTTTTCCGGCAGTGGATCTCGGGCGGTGAGGAGTATATTCAGGATGTGGCCAGATATTATATGGGACTTTACGGAATCAGTACAGTAGAGTATCATTATGGAGTGCTGGATAATTTTCAGACCATGTACTTTATGTTTTAGGAGGAGTATTATGACAGAAATTTTACAACAGATAATGAATACAATGGAAGAAACCCGGATGGCATCGACTCTGGACAGCGTTTCCATGATCGGGTTTGCGGCACTGCTTGTTCTGGGAGTGATCAATTGTCTTCTGGGATATCGTCTGCTTCGGTTCTGGATGATGCTGTTTGGTTTTCTGATCGGCGGCGGACTCGGACTGGGTGCTGCATATACAATGGGAATCCAGGAAAAATATATGTACGCGGTGATCATGATCGGCGTGGGGATTCTGCTTGCAGTGATCGCATTTTTGAGTTACAAGATCGGAATTTTTGTCATTGGAGCGGGAATCGGGCTTGGACTTGGAATTTATGTCTTTCATCCGACAACGTCGCTGGTCTTTTTCTTCTGTCTTCTTCTGGGAGCAGGACTTGGGGCTCTTGCCATGAAGTGGGCCCGTGAGGTGCTGATTGTCGGAACCAGCCTTCTTGGTGGTGCGATGGCAGGAATTTCGATGGCAAAACTGGGCGGACTTGCAGATATTCCTTATGGACTTGGATTGAGCGTGGCATGTGCGCTTCTTGGCATGCTGATCCAGTTTGCAACAAACCGCCGCAGAGTGATAGAGGAAGAGGAGTACGTTCCGGAAGAATATGTGCCAGAAAAAAGACCGCAGCGAAACCGCAAAAAACGGGAGGAGAATATGGATGAGCATAATTCTTCCAGATCATATCCTGTAGATGTGCGGGTTGAGGGAAAACAGACACGCAAACGCAGACTGGAGGAGCCTGAGGTGGATTATGAACGTACTGTCGTATATCGTCCGAAGAGAACTTCTGCCACAGCAGAACAGACGATTGTGAACAAGGGCAGAGGAAGTGCCGGTCAGAATGTCGGACGAAACAGGAACGACTATTATGAGGATGACTATTACGATACACCGATCGATGAGGAACTTCTGGATGAACAGGTTATTCAGGAAATGATGGACGAGGATGACCGCGAAGGCGAGGAGATCTGGAACAGAATTTCCGGAAAAAATGCAAAGAAGAATACAAGGCGAAATAAAAATGCCAGATAAGAGGCAGGAAAGAAGGATTAAATGGCAAAAGAAGCAAAAACAAATGCGATGAGAATGCTGGACCGTCAGAAGGTAAAATATGAAGCATTTCCATATGAATGTGATGAATTTATAGACGGACTTCACAGTGCAGATCTGATCGGTGCACCATATGAACAGTCGTTTAAAACACTGGTTATGGAAGGGAAAAGCGGCGGATATTATGTGTTTGTAGTTCCGATCGAGAAGGAAGTGGATCGAAAGGCAGCAGCCAGGGCAGTTGGAGAAAAGGCAGTTGATATGATCCATGTCAAGGATATCCTCAAGATTACCGGATATGTGAGAGGCGGCTGCAGCCCGCTTGGAATGAAAAAACCGTATCCGACAGTATATGATGCATCTGCCGGAAATTTTTCCGAAATTTATGTAAGTGGCGGAAGGATCGGACTGACGCTCAAAGTTCCGCTGGAACCGCTTCTTAAGGTTACAAACGGAAAACTTGCAGATATTACAATGAAAGACTGAGAAATACATACGAAATCCCCTGTTCTGCGCAGATGCAGCAACAGGGGATTTTGTGTAGTATATTGAATGATTTAGTTGTCGGATGCGTCTTCCTCGTTGATCTCAAAGACATGACGTTTTTTGGCCATTTCGTCGCTTGCCAGATATTCGTCATAGGTTGTGATCTTGTCGATCAGTTTTCCGTCAGGAAGAATTTCCATGATACGGTTTGCAGTTGTCTGTACAAACTGATGATCGTGAGAAGTAAAAAGAATTACTCCCGGGAATTTGATCAGACCGTTGTTCAGAGCGGTGATGCTTTCCATGTCGAGGTGGTTGGTAGGCTCATCCAGGATCAGGATATTGGCACCGGAGATCATCATCTTGGATAACAGACAGCGAACTTTCTCTCCACCGGAAAGAACGCGGACTTTCTTGACACCGTCTTCGCCAGGGAAGAGCATTCTTCCGAGGAAGCCACGTACATAAGTGGCATCTTTGATCTCAGAATACTGAGTCAGCCAGTCAGTGATGGTCAGGTCATTGTCGAATTCCTGAGTATTATCCTTAGGGAAATAAGCCTGAGAAGTAGTAACACCCCATTTGTAAGTACCTTCATCCGGTTCGAGTTCTCCTGTGAGGATGCGGAAGAAAGTGGTGATCGCCTGCTCGTTGGCACCGACAAAAGCAACTTTGTCATCGTGACCAAGTGTAAAGCTGATGTTGTCAAGAACCTTTACACCATCGATCGTCTTGGAAAGATTTTCTACCATAAGGACTTCGTTTCCGATCTCGCGGTTTGGACGGAAGTCAATGTAAGGATATTTACGGCTGGATGGGCGCATGTCATCAAGCTGGATCTTTTCCAGGGCACGTTTACGGGAAGTAGCCTGTTTGGATTTGGAAGCATTGGCGCTGAATCGGGAAATAAATTCCTGAAGTTCTTTGATCTTTTCTTCCTTTTTCTTGTTGGCTTCTTTCATCTGTTTGATAAGAAGCTGGCTGGACTCAAACCAGAAATCATAGTTTCCGGCATACAGCTGAATCTTGCCATAGTCAATATCAGCAGTGTGTGTACAAACTTTGTTAAGGAAGTAACGGTCATGGGATACAACGATGACAGTATTGTCGAAGTTGATAAGGAATTCCTCAAGCCATTCGATCGCCGGGAGATCCAGGTGGTTGGTAGGCTCATCGAGAAGAAGGATATCCGGGTTTCCGAAAAGTGCCTGGGCAAGGAGAACCTTTACCTTCTGGCTTCCGGTAAGGTCGGCCATCTGAGTGTAATGAAGTTCGCTTTCAATACCAAGTCCGTTGAGAAGAGTAGCTGCATCGGATTCAGCCTCCCAGCCGTTCATCTCAGCGAATTCACCTTCAAGTTCGCTGGCGCGGATACCATCCTCATCTGTGAAATCTTCTTTGGCATAGATAGCTTCTTTTTCTTTCATGATCTCGTAAAGTCTGGCATTTCCCATGATAACTGTGTCAAGAACCTGAAAGGAATCATATTTGAAGTGGTCCTGCTGCAGGAAAGAAAGACGCTGGCCAGGAGTGATGACGATATCCCCGTTGGTCGGCTCAAGCTGTCCGGAGAGGATTTTGAGGAAGGTGGACTTGCCGGCACCATTGGCACCGATCAGACCATAGCAGTTTCCTTCTGTAAATTTGATGTTGACATCTTCGAAGAGTGCCTTCTTGCCAACACGCAGTGTGATATTATTTGCTGAAATCATAAAGTACCTCTTTTCTTGATTATGGTTTCTTTGTTTTTTTTCATTGTTTTTATGCATTCACATCCCATTTTACAGTAAAAAGAGGATTTTGCAAGACTTAATCCCTGATTTTTCCGAAAAAACGGAGAAGCTGTTGAATTTGATTAAAAAAGAACAAAAAGAAAAACAGAAAAATGTTGAATTTATACAATAAAATTGTTATAATCCATAAGGATACGCTGTAGTAAGAAACAAGAGGTACGAAAACAAATAAAGGGATATATGGAGAAGGATATCCCGGGACGGTAAAGAGGGGTCTTAAACTATGTTGATTACCAGAGAATGTGATTATGCAGTAAGAGTAGTCCGCGCGCTTGCGCCCGGCAAAAGAATGAGTGTTGGCGAGATCTGTGCGAAAGAATCTATCACAGCACCTTTTGCCTACAAAATTCTCAAGAAACTTCAGAAAGCAGAGATCGTAAGGGGCTTCAGAGGAGTACATGGGGGGTATTCACTGAGACGTCCTGCAGAGGAACTGACACTTTATGATATCTATACTGCGATCGATCCGGAGTTTCTGATCATCGACTGTCTGGAACCGGAATATAAGTGTCCGCACAATAGCCAGGATGAACTGTGCACGGTACACTGTGAGCTTTGCAAGATTCAAAAAGAACTTTGCAGACTGCTTGGAGAAAAGACACTGAAGGAGATTTTTAAAGCGGGAACAGAGTAATAGGAACAGACAGCAGAACAAATTCAAGAACGCGGAGCAGGAACTGACTGCAGTCCACTGAGAATGAGTGGACTGCAATTTTTTTTCTTCTATATTAAATATTCTTGTATATAAATATATACAGAAAAAAACACAATCCAGATTGGACAATACGAACGCCTTATGTTATAATAATGCATGGACTTTTAGACCACTTGCTGGTCTAGAGATAAAAATTATTTTCATCATACCTTTAAGGAGGAAAACAAACTATGGCAAGAAAGATGAAAACCAT
>CAKRTP010000015.1 GCA_934402155.1 uncultured Blautia sp.
TGAGAGGGGGATCCGGCTAAGTAACGTAAACTTCCATTACCTTCCAGCTGGGGCGAAGTGCTTGCAGTCATTGAATACCCGGAGAAATATCCGGCTCGATAAAAGCAATATCATACAACATACAAAACAACATACAACATACACAGAAACGGGATGGAATTTATAAAAATTTCATCTCGTTTTTGTATATGAAGACTGTTAAAAATGCAGTGTATCGTGTATAATAATTACAACTAGAAGGTATAGGAATAATTGTCAGAAAAAGGGGGCTCGCATATGAAGATTACCTTTATTGGGGCGACGCACGAAGTAACTGGTAGCTGTTATTATCTGGAGGCTGCGGGGAAGAAGTTTCTGGTAGACTGCGGTATGGAACAGGGACCTGATTATTATCAGAACCAGGAGATCCCTGTCAATCCGGGAGATCTCGATTTTGTTCTTCTGACGCATGCACACATGGATCATTCCGGAAATCTGCCTGCGATCTACGCAAAAGGCTTTATGGGACCGATCTATGCGACGCAGGCGACCTGCCATCTCTGTGACATCATGCTTCGTGACAGTGCACATATCCAGATGTTTGAGGCAGAATGGCGCAACCGTAAAGGACGACGTCAGGGCAAGCCGGAATTTGTGCCGGCATACACAATGGAAGATGCGATGGGTGTCATACAGAATTTTGTACCATGCCCCTACGAAAAGACAGTTACCCCTGCACCCGGAATCTCTGTCCGCTTTGTGGATGCAGGCCATCTTCTTGGTTCGGCAAGTATCGATCTGACGATTCAGGAAGACGGAGATGAGGAGAGGATCGTTTTTTCCGGAGACATCGGAAACCTTCATCAGCCGCTGATCAAGGATCCGACGTATCTGCACGATGCGGACTATGTTGTGATGGAGTCCACCTACGGTGACAGAAGCCACGGAGAACGTCCGGATTACGTTGCCATCCTCTCGGAAGTGATCCAGAGAACCTTTGACAGAGGCGGAAGTCTTGTGATCCCTTCTTTTGCGGTCGGCCGTACACAGGAAATGCTGTATTTCATCCGGCAGATCAAGGAAGAAAACCGTGTAACGGGACATGGCAATTTCAAGGTCTATGTCGACAGTCCACTGGCGAATGAGGCGACAACGATCTTTAATGAACATCAGTATGACTGTTTTGATGAAGAAGCGATCGCACTGGTACAGAAGGGGATCAACCCCCTGATGTTCCCGGGACTTCGTACCTCCATCACAAGTGATGACTCCAGAGCCATCAACTATGATGAGGACTGCAAGGTGATCATTTCCGCCAGCGGTATGTGTGATGCAGGCCGTATCAAACATCATCTGAAGCATAATTTATGGAATGAAAAAAATACGATACTCTTTGTGGGATATCAGGCGGTCGGAACACTGGGAAGGGCACTTATCGAAGGTGCTGAGGATGTGAAGCTTTTTGGTGAGACGGTCCATGTGGCTGCACAGATCTGCCAGATGCCGGGAATCAGCGGCCATGCAGATGTGAATGGCCTGATAGACTGGATCAGGGCTTTTGACAAAAAGCCAAAGAAAGTATTTGTAACTCACGGAGATGATGAGGTGACGGAGATTTTTGCCCGCCGTCTGAATGAAGAACTGGGGCTTGAGTCGATGGCTCCTTTCAGCGGCACGATCTATGATCTCGGTACGAACAGCTGCATCTATGAGGCGCAGGGAATACGCATCACCAAAGCATCCTCGTCTCCGAAGGCGACCAGGGCAGCGAGAGCATTCCAGAAGCTGGTTGCGATGGGGCAGAGACTCATGTCCATCATTCGCAAGAACGAGGGCATCCCAAACAAGGATCTGGATCGTTTCACAAGAGATATCCAGTCGCTGTGTGACAAATGGGACAGAGATGATATCTAAAAATTCCAACAAAAAAGGAGAGGTTTTTATGCCTCTCCTAATTTCTGTTTTAATGCCTTTGCGAGCTGATCCGGACAGGAAGTTGGCTTGAATCCGCAGCGGATTCCCTCCATTCTGCTGATCGCTTCCTTTGCATCCATTCCCTCAATGAGTCTGGCGACACCCTGGGTGTTTCCTGAACATCCGCCCTGGAACTGTACATTGTGAACCTTTCCTGCATCGTCGATATCGAAAGAAACAGCACTGGCACAGACGCCAGATGTCTTGTATACCATAATGATTCCTCCTGTGTTTGTTTTAAAATCTGACAGCAGAATGCTGCTGCCGGCCTGGTCTCTGCTTATTGTAAGCAGCAACAGTTACGGTAGATATTATAACAGAAAGTAAAAAAAGTTTCCATATAATCTGAACTTTTGTTATAATGATAAAACAGCAGTAAATATAAGGATTTTTTATTATAGAGGAGAATTGGATTTATGAGACGTATTGGAATCATCGGAGCAATGGAAGTTGAAGTTGAGAAACTGAAAGCACGTATGGAGAATGTTGAGATCACCCGCAGAGCCTCCATGGAGTTTTTTGCAGGAACTCTTGAGGGCAAGGAGGTGGTTGTAGTCCGTTCCGGAATCGGCAAGGTAAACGCTGCAGTGTGCACACAGATCCTGATCGATGAGTTTAATGCAGAGGCTGTGATCAATACAGGTATCGCAGGAAGCCTGAATGCGGATATCAATATCGGAGATCTTGTGATCTCCACAGATCTTGTACATCATGATATGAATGCAGTTGCATTTGGATATCCGGTGGGACAGATCCCGCAGATGGAGGCATTTTCTTTTAAGAGCGATGAAGTTCTGCGCAGTCTGGCAGTACAGGCATGCAGGGATGTGAACCCGGATATTGAGGTTTATGAGGGACGTATCGCGTCAGGAGATCAGTTTGTGGCAGATCAGGGAATCAAAGATGAGATCGTCAAAAACTTTGATGCGTATGCAGTAGAGATGGAAGGTGCAGCGATCGCACAGGCTGCATATCTTAATGATGTTCCGTTTCTTGTAGTTCGTGCGATCTCCGACAAGGCAGATGGAAGCGCACAGGTTGATTATCCGACATTTGAGGCGATGGCAGTAGAGCACTGCGTAAAGATGACACTTCGCATCCTGAATCAGATGCAGGGATGATTTTGCCTGTTTTTCGGATGAAAATGCACACTGCGGGATCGGGTGCATAGAGTATTATAGATAATGGGAAGAACAGGAGAAAATTCATGTACTATGACAGATTTTTTCCGTTTCATACATTATATGCAAACCCCGTTCTTTATGACGGAGAGAGGATACAGGAGCAGGAGTTTGCACTGATGAAATCTTATTATCCGGAGGCGGCGGGCAGGATCCAGCAGAAGGTGGAAGAAGAATGCCAGCTTCTGGATTATGAGGGAAGCAGACTCTATGACGAATATCCGGACAGATTTATGCTGTACCGGCTGTGCAGGAAGATACATGAACAGACAGAGGGCGAAATGGAAGCCCAGGGTGTTCCTGATGGTTTGCTTGATGAACTTATTCAGGTTCTGCTCTGTCAGGAGATCTCCCGCAGACGATGCAGACGGCACAGATATTATCATGTGCTGTAAACAGTAACGTTATGGATTATACAGACAGAAAGAATTTATAATAAAATATGAAAACATTACAGGAATTTTTGGAGGAACAGTTTGATCAGGGGATGATGCTGGCAGTTCTGAGCGGACAGAGAAGCAAAGCAGCGGAGGTTCCGTCTAAGGTGCGTATACGTCCTGTGGAGATCAGAGGAGAGCTCTGTTATCAGGCAACTTCGACAGTCGGTCAGAAGGCGATCCACAGGAATTATACAAGGCAGGAAGTGCTCCTGTATATCAGTGACTGTCTCGAAAACGGTTTTTCCCAGCTCCAGATACAGGGACAGAACAGGGACGCATCTGTCCTCGTCAGCAAAAAAGGGAAACAGACCATGAAAGTAAAGCAGCATCAGGCACTGGAGCCTGTCAGGATCATGGCTCATAACAGAGTGAAGCAGTATATTCTGAAAGAAGGGATCCCTGTTCCGTTTCTGGTGGATCTGGGTGTAATGAATCCTCAGGGCAAAGTCCATCAGTCTTCTTATGACAAGTTTAAGCAGATCAACCGTTTCCTGGAGTTTATAGAGGACATTCTTCCGTCACTTTCCAGGGAACGGGAGATCACGATCCTGGATTTCGGCTGCGGCAAGTCCTATCTTACATTTGCCATGTATTATTATCTCAGAGAACTGAGAGGTTATGATGTGAACATCATAGGCCTGGATCTCAAGACAGATGTGATCAGGAAATGCAGCGGACTTGCCCGGAAATACGGCTATGACAAACTGCACTTTCTGCAGGGAGATATCGCAGATTATGATGGTGTCTCCAAAGTAGATATGGTCGTGACGCTGCATGCCTGTGACAGGGCGACAGATTATGCACTTGCAAAGGCAGTTGAGTGGGGGGCGGAAGTTATTCTTTCCGTACCATGCTGCCAGCATGAACTGAATGAAAAGATACAGAATGAGCTTCTGAGGCCGGTACTCAAATATGGGATCCTCAAGGAAAGAATGTCAGCACTTCTGACAGATGGAATCCGCGCAGAGCTTCTGGAATCCATGGGCTACCGCACGCAGATCCTTGAATTTATCGATATGGAGCATACACCGAAGAATCTTCTGATACGGGCAGTCAAAACAGGACGCAGGCAGCCGTCAGACGGTCTTGGAGCGATGACAGAAGCTCTGAATGCAGAACTGACGCTTCAGAGGCTTTTGTACCCGGAGGGCCTGAATAAAGAGAAGGGAGTACAAAAACCATGAGAGATTTTTTCAAAAGGTTTTTGGTTCTTCTCGTTGTATTTGTCCTGGGGGTGGCCGGAACTGCATTTCTTATGAATAACGAGACGACCGATGACCGTTCAGATATGAATGATCCTGTTTTGCCGGAGGTAATGGTACAGTTTGGAGATACTCTGACAAACCGCATGTACGGATATAAACAGCCGATGGAGACAGATTTCGTCAGAGACAGCGTAACACCTCTGGATACGACAAAGAAGCTGACGATCGTGGTAAATCCGTATAATGCAAAAGTCAAAAATCTCTCCTACGAGATCCGTACTTCTGATGGAAGCAAGGTTATGGAAAACCGCACGATAAAAACTCTGGAGACAGGGTCTGACGGATATTTGAGAACGGAGATCGAGATATCTTCCGGACTTCTGATGAATCAGGAATATTCACTTCAGATCACGCTGGCCACGAATCATGGAGATGCATATTATTATACAAGAGTAGTTTCAAGGTCAGCTACCTACACAGAGCAGTATGCAAAATTTGTGAGTGATTTTGTGCAGATGAGTCTGGATAAAACACAGTCAGACAATCTGGCGGCTTATCTGGAAACATCAGAGGCTTCCTCCACCAGAAACTTTGCCGGGCTGAATATCAATTCTCCTCTGGCAGATATTGCATGGGGAAATCTGAATCCGCAGCTTGCGAAAGCAGGAATTCCGATCATCAAGGATATCAATGAAACAACGGCAAGCATTTCAATAGAATATGAAATATCTGCACAGAATGACAATGGAAATACAGAGTATTATCTGGTGACAGATTTTTACAGAATGCGCTATGATGAATCGAGGATCAGGCTGCTTGATTTTGAGCGATCCGCATCAGAAGTTTTTGATCCGGGACTTTCTGTGATCAGCGATGATGGTCTTCTTCTGGGAATACGAAATAAAAACGTAAATTATCTTACAAATGAAGATGGCACAGTGACTGCTTTTACACAGAACGGCGATCTGTGGAGCTATGCACCGGAGACCGGTAAATTTGTAGAGATTTTTTCATTCCGAAGGAATGACAACAGTGACTTCCGTGATGCGAGAGTGGAGCATGATATCAAACTTCTGAGTGTAGACAACAATGGCGATGTGGATTTTATGGTTTATGGATATATGAACCGCGGAGCGCATGAGGGATACAGCGGGGTTGGGATTTATCATTACAATAACGATCAGGGAGCGATCGAAGAGCAGGTGTTTATCCCGTGTACGGAATCCTATGAATTTCTGAAAGAGGATCTCGGCACTTTGTCGTATGTGAACCAGAATGATCAGCTGTTTCTTATGATCTCGGGAAATATATATCAGATCAATATTGCAGAGAACACTTACGAGGTTCTGGCAGAACATATTGACAGTGACGATTTCGGGGTTTCTGCAACCAATGCACATGCTGCATGGAAACTCGAGAGTGGAGACCAGGCAGGTCAGATTAAAGTGATCGATTTTGATACGATGGAGAGCAGGATGATCGCACCGGAAACTGCTCAGAAGATTGATCTTCTTGGATTTATGAATGAAGATGTGATCTACGGGATCGTTCTGGACGGAGATACACTGACAAATGCAAATGGTTATACGATTGACGGGATTTCCACATTGCGTATAGAAGGCTTTGACGGTACTGTAAAAAAGGAGTATCATCAAGATGGACTGTATGTGGCAGGAGTGACTGTCGGTACAACTCTGATGGAATTTAACCTTATGCAGAAAAATGGTGATGTCTACAAGACTGTCAAGAAAGACAACATCATGAATAACAGTACAAATACAGCAGTTCTGGCTGATACGGAGCAGACAAGCTCGAGCCGCCAGGGCGTTATAGTCCGGCTGAGCTTTGAGAAATCACCGTCCGCGGAAGAACCTTTGATCCTTTATGCCAAGATAAGAAGCACCAGAGAACAGGTGGTGGATATCCAGGTGGACAAGAGTTCGGCGGAGGAAGTCTATTATGTATATGCGCGAGGTGGTCTGGACAGTGTCTGGACAGAGCCTGCAAAAGCAGTTCTTCGTGCTGACAAACAGACAGGAGTTGTTCTGAACCGTGCACAGCAGTATGTGTGGGAACGCGGAAATGTAAAGACACAGCTTACTCTGAATACTACAGATATTCCGGAGATTATCCGTACAGGATCCTGGGATGTCCAGAAGCTTCAGAATGGTCTGGGAGACAGTGCAAAAGTTGTGGATCTCACGGGCTGTTCTCTGGAGAATGTACTTTATGAAGTCAGTGCACAGCGCGCCGTAATTGCCAGAACAGGGGCAGATTCAAGTGTTGTGATCGTCGGATATGATCAGTACAACACCTATTTACTTGATCCGTCTACAGGAGAAGTGAAACCATATGGAATGAATGACAGTACAACATTGTTCCAGAATGCAGGAAATGTATTCATCACTTATCTTGATCAAAAATAAACGGAAATTATCTATGAAAAAGACAGCAGAATAACAGGGGGACGACATATGTTAAGTAACAGTATTGCAAAGCTTGTACAGTATGGAATTGAATCAGGGCTTACACCAGAATGTGAACGCAGTTACACGATCAATCTTCTTCTTGATGTTTTTCATGAGGATGAATTCACAGAGCCGGAAGAAAAGCCGACAGATATAAATCTGGAGGAAACTCTGAAGGAACTTCTGGACGAGGCTGTAAAGAGAGGTTTGATAGAAGACAGTGTTGTTTACCGCGATCTTTTTGATACAAGGCTTATGAACTGTCTGATGCCGCGTCCGGCACAGGTCCAGAAGGAATTCTGGGACAGATACGAAGAAAGTCCGGAAAAAGCAACGGATTATTTCTATAAGCTCAGCCAGGACAGTGATTATATCCGCCGTTATCGTGTAAAGAAAGATCAGAAATGGAAGGTTGAGAGTCAGTATGGAGATATTGATATCACCATCAATCTGTCCAAACCGGAAAAAGATCCTAAAGCGATCGCAGCAGCCAAAAACGCAAAGGCAAGCAGCTATCCGAAATGTCTGCTCTGTCCGGAAAATGAAGGATACGCAGGACGTGTGAATCATCCGGCAAGACAGAACCACAGGATCATCCCGATCACGATCAATGATACACCGTGGGGATTCCAGTATTCTCCGTATGTATATTACAATGAGCACTGTATCGTATTTAACAGCAAACATACTCCGATGAAGATAGAAAGAAATGCTTTCATCAAACTGTTTGATTTTGTGAAGCTTTTCCCGCATTACTTCCTCGGATCCAATGCAGATCTTCCGATCGTTGGAGGTTCCATCCTGAGTCATGATCACTTCCAGGGAGGACATTATACTTTTGCCATGGCAAAAGCACCGATCGAAAAACCGGTAACCATTCCGGGATTTGAAGATGTTGAAGCAGGGATTGTAAAATGGCCATTATCTGTACTTCGTATCCGCCACAAAGATTCTGACCGTCTGGTGGATCTGGCGACCCATGTGCTGGAAGTATGGAGAGGATATACAGATGAAGCTGCGTTTGTTTTTGCACAGACAGACGGGGAACCACACAACACGATCACTCCGATCGCACGTAAAGTCGGTGATATGTATGAGCTTGATCTGACACTGAGAAACAATATCACAACAGAGGAACATCCTCTTGGTGTTTATCATCCGCATGCACAGTATCATCATATCAAGAAAGAAAATATTGGTCTGATCGAAGTGATGGGACTGGCAGTTCTTCCGGCAAGACTGAAAGAAGAGCTGGAGCTTCTGGAAGAGTATATTCTTGAAGGCAAAGATATTGCATCGAATGACAAGATCGAGAAACATGCTGCCTGGGCAGCAGAATTTCTGCCGAAATACAAGGACATCAACAAGGATAATATTCATGAGATCCTTCAGAAAGAGGTCGGAATCGTCTTTACACATGTTCTTGAAGATGCAGGTGTTTACAAATGTACACCGGAAGGCAGAGATGCATTCATGAGATTTATTGAAACATTATAATTATTAAGTGTGATAACAATATGGGGGCTTCGGAATATTCCGGGGTCCCCTGTTTTTACAGATAAGTGATAAAAGTGTGGTAAAATGATGATAATATCAGATGTAAGATGACAGAATGAAGAGTGAGCCAAAGAAATCAGACGAGCAGAGTGGAAAGACTCAGAAAGGAGAATCAATGAGAGAAGACAAAAATCAGAAAAGACCTCTGAAGAAATCCACAGATCAGAGAGACAAAGACAGGATATCAGTGGATAACTCCCATGAAGAAGAAATCCCGGAGTGGAAAAGTTCAATTCGAAAAGAAACACAGCCTGAGAAAGAAAAATCAGAAAAGAAAACGCTTAGTCTGAATAAGAAACACATTGCGGCAATTGCGGCCGCTGCTGTAGCTGGTGTTGCAGTGTTTGGTGTGACACCGATGCTTCTGAACAGGAATCAGGAGGAAAAGGATCTGAGTGCACAGCCTGACGAAAGCAGTACGGCAGATGATACAACTGAGAGTTCCGAAGAGACAGCACAGACAGAGGTAGCAGAACCGGAAAAAATAATCACAGATCCTGTTGCAGGCCTTGTCCATGCCGAAAGCTATGAGGCTTTATACGATATGCTTTACAAATGGCAGAGTGATTCTTCAAACCAGTATGCGATTTATGGGGCACGTACACCGAATGTTTTAACAGAAGATGATGTACAGACTGAGACAGTAATGGAAAGCACGGGAAACTCTGCCGCATCGTATGATACAGGAGCGGTTGATCCTGGTTACACCTATGATGAGATGCAGGGGCCGGCAGACTATTCTGAGACGAATACCCAGGAAGAAAATGTAGATGAGGCAGACATCGTCAAGACAGACGGAACTTATATTTATGCAATGGACAGCAGAGGAGATATCCGGATCGCAGATGCGGCTTCCATGAAGCAGATCAGTATGATTGCCGGTGACAGGAATTCTGACTATCTGGAAATGTATTTAAATGGTGACAGTCTTCAGGTGATCCGCCAGCAGGAAACTTATATTACTTATAAAGGAACTGTAAGCCTTTCGGCATCTGATGATCAGGATCAGAAAGATGAATCCGGAGATGATAATACGGTCCGTGCCAGCTACAGTGTACCGGTGACGACAGTTGCTGTTGATACTTATGATATTTCCGACCGTCAGAATCCCAAACAGACCGGAAGCTGTCAGCAGGACGGCAGCTATCTTTCATCCAGAAAAAACAAAAATTATCTTTATCTTTTTACTTCATATACCCCGGACACCATGGAAGGGGAAGATGCGAAGGTAAAATATATTCCTCGGGTTTTTGATGATTATATTGCATATGATCATATTTATCTTCCGGTACCGGAAGGGACAGAGGATTATTCCTACAACGGAAAAGATTATCTGGTGGCCTCCTCTGTGTCAGATGAAACCCCGGGTCAGATTTCAGATAGCATGGCTGTTGTCAGCGGAGCGGAAACCTTCTATGTAAGTGAGGATAATATTTATTCCGCGGTTTCCGAATGGAATTTGTCTGACGGAAGCAAACCTCGAACTGAAATCGTCCGCATCGGATATGAGGACGGACTGTTTACCGAGGGAAGTACAGGATCTGTCTCAGGAGAACTTAACAACAGCTTTTCCATGGATGAATATGATGGAAACCTTCGTGTAGTGACAACAACTGCAGGATGGAACAAGGATTACAGCGAATATTCAAGAACCAACGGACTTTATATTCTCGGAGCGGACATGAAGGTAATCGGCAAGCTTGAAGATCTTGCTGAGAATGAAGAAATAAAATCTGCCCGTTTTATGGGAAATACAGGATATTTTGTCACCTATGAAAATACGGATCCGTTGTTCTCGGCAGACCTTTCTGATCCGGAGAACCCCAAAATTCTCGGAGAACTCAAGATCACCGGTTTTTCTGAGTATCTGCATTTCTATGGTGAAAATAAACTGCTTGGCATCGGATGGGAGACAGATCCGGATACGGGAATGACAGAAGGGCTGAAATGTTCCATGTTTGATATCTCAGATCCTTCCGATGTAAAAGAGATCGACAGGATTGTCCTCAAGGATGTATCGAGCTGTGATGCGCTTTCAAACTACCGTGCGATCCTTGCAGCTCCGGACAAAAATCTCTTTGGTTTTGCCTATGGGCTGTACAGGGATTCAGGCACGGGAGATTATTATCATATGGGAGAACAGTATTATTACGGAGTGCTTTCCTATAGTGAAGAAGATGGTTTTGTGCCGGGAGCATACCTGAATACTGCACAGAGCGGATTGTTTGAAGATACGCTTACGAGCAGGGAATACCGTTCTCTGCGAGGTGTTTATATCAGTGATATGTTTTATCTTGTCACTGAGAATGGAATCAGTTCCTATGATATGACAGACGGATACAGACTTACAGACACTCTTATCTGGGAATAATAATTTACTTCTTGCAGTAATAAGACGAATAGTCTATACTAGAAGTCAATTGGATGAGAATTGAAAAAGACAGAGAGGTAACAGATTATGAAGCTTACAACTGTAAAAGAAATTTACAAGAACAGAGAAGAATATATGAATCAGGAAGTGACAGTCGGAGGATGGGTACGCAGCGTCCGCGGCTCCAAGGCATTTGGATTTATCGTCCTTCATGATGGAACTTATTTTGAGACACTTCAGGTCGTATATCATGATACTATGTCTAATTTTGCTGAGATCAGCAAATTAAATGTAGGTGCAGCCATCATCGTCAAGGGAACTCTGGTTCCGACACCGGAGGCAAAACAGCCGTTTGAGATCCAGGCAGAGGAAGTAATGGTGGAGGGTGCATCCGCTCCGGACTACCCGCTTCAGAAGAAACGTCATACTCTTGAGTACTTAAGAACCATGACACATTTAAGACCGAGAACAAATACATTCCAGGCAGTATTCCGTGTACGTTCCCTGTGCGCTTATGCGATCCACAAATTCTTCCAGGAGAAAGGCTTTGTCTATGTACACACACCACTGATCACAGGAAGTGACTGTGAGGGTGCGGGAGAGATGTTCCGGGTAACCACACTGGATACGAAGAATCCGCCGCTGAATGAGGATGGTACTGTGGATTACAGCCAGGATTTCTTTGGCAAAGAGACAAACCTTACTGTAAGCGGACAGCTCAACGGTGAGACTTATGCACAGGCATTCCGTAATATTTATACTTTCGGACCGACTTTCCGTGCAGAGAATTCCAACACAACACGTCATGCGGCTGAGTTCTGGATGATTGAGCCGGAATGTGCATTTGCAGATCTGAATGACAACATGGATCTGGCAGAAGAAATGCTCAAATATGTCATCCGCTATGTGCTTGAGAATGCTCCGGAAGAAATGAACTTCTTCAATTCCTTTATCGACAAGGGACTTCTGGATCGTCTGAATCATGTGGTAAATTCAGAGTTTGGTCATGTGACTTATACTGAAGCGATCGAGCTTCTTGAGAAAAACAATGACAAATTTGATTATAAGGTATTCTGGGGATGCGATCTTCAGACAGAGCATGAGCGTTATCTGACAGAGCAGATCTTTAAGAAACCTGTATTTGTTACGGATTATCCGAAGGAGATCAAGGCATTCTACATGAAACAGAACGAAGACGGCAAGACCGTTGCAGCTATGGACTGTCTTGTTCCTGGAATCGGAGAGATCATCGGAGGAAGCCAGAGAGAGGATGATTACGACAAGCTCAAAACCCGTATGGATGAGCTTGGACTCAAAGCAGAGGATTATCAGTTCTATATGGATCTTCGTAAATATGGTTCTACCCGTCATTCCGGATACGGACTTGGATTTGAGCGCTGTGTAATGTATCTGACAGGAATGGGAAATATCCGTGACGTGATCCCGTTCCCAAGAACTGTAAACAACTGTGATTTATAAGGAGTAATAATTAAATGATAAGATTTATTCATCTTGCAGATGTGCACCTTGGAGCAGTACCGGACAGAGGCTGCCCGTGGAGTCGCGAGCGGGAGGAAGAAATCTGGGAAACATTCCGCCGGGTGATTGCGACAATACGCAAAAGCCCGGTGGATTTGCTATTTATAGCGGGAGATCTTTTTCATCGTCAGCCTCTTCTTAGTGAACTGAGAGAGGTAAATGACCTTTTTGCCACGATTCCGCAGACCAGAGTCTTTCTTATGGCCGGAGAGCATGATTATATGAAGGAAGAGTCCTTCTACCGGACATTTAAATGGAATCCGAATGTATCTTTTTTTGATCAGGAAAGCCGGACCTGCATTGAAGTTCGGGAAGAGAATATCTATGTATATGGTCTGAGTTATGAACACAGGGAGATTCATGAAGCACTGTATGATGACTGGAAGAAATCCGACAGAAGAGGATTTCATGTTCTGATGGCTCATGGTGGTGATGAGAGTCATATTCCTCTGGATTTCCGTAAACTGGCAGAAGGTGGATTTGACTATATTGCACTTGGACATAAGCACCAATATCAGGCAGCACTTAAGGACTGGGCATTGTATTCAGGTGCACTTGAGCCGATATCCAGGGATGAGGTCGGAGAGCATGGATATATAGAGGGAACTTACGACCAGGGAACTGTCAGAACACATTTTGTTCCCTTTGCAGGACGTTCCTACCAGAATCTCCTGCTGACTGTCAAAGAGGGGACCACACAGCATTCTCTGGAAGAAATGATGAGAAATGAGATCATGAAACGCGGAGGTAAGAATATTTACCGTGTGATCATACAGGGTGTCCGTTCACCGGGAAGCCTCATTCTTGCAGAACGCCTGAAGTCAATGGGAAATGTTGTGGAAGTTCTGGATGAATCCCGCCCGTCATATGATATTGATAAGCTGCATGAGCAATACAGAGGAACCCTGATCGGAAATTATATTGAACAGTTTCCTGATACAGGCAGAACGGTGGTACAGGACAAGGCTCTTTATCATGGCCTCCAGTCATTGCTGAATGCGTCTGTGCTTGTAAACGGAAGAGTTATGCAGGATACAGAACAGAAGGATCTGGGACGTATTTTACAGATGCTCAAGATGTCTCGGAAGGGCTATCAGGTACAGGTTGAGAAACGCAAAAAAAATGATCAGACTGAAAAACAGAAGCTTCGTAACCAGATAGACCGTTTTAACAGAGAGATCCATGAACTGGAAGAGCAGAGAACAGAACTCCGTTCTCAGGAGGACTCTCTGCGCAGGCTGGATGGTGAGGGTTCTGCAGGACTGGCGGAGGAACGTATCAATGCGCTGGAGCGTAAGAATCAGATTCAGGGAGCTGGTATTTGTGCGACAGTTATGCTGTTTGTGGCAGGCGCACTGTTTCTGGGAATATATTTTGGAGAAACGGTTCTGGCATTTGTAACAGCAGCAGCCGGAATATGCCTTTTCCTGCTGGAGATCTTTTTTAACATGAAAACGATCCGTGAGCTTGAGAAGCGTAAACGGCTTAAGAAACGTTTTCTTGCCCGTCAGGACAAACTGCAGTCCGGCAGGGATGATCTTAATGATGAAATCAAAGAAAAAGAAACGGAACTCTCCAATCTGACGGAAGAATATCAGGAGGCTGAGGACTACATATATCTGCCGATCGCAGAGGAAATAGAGATAGATTCTCTCAATCTGGCAATGAGTACGATCAGGAAGCTGGCCGGCACAGGTGAAGCAGAGAAATAAAAATATCAAAATACCCCGCAGGGAAGATGCATGAAACATTTTCCCGGCGGGGTATTTCTGTAATCAGGATAGATTTATTTCTCGTCGTACTGCGCCATATAGTTTGCAACACAGCGTTTGATCCTGTCAGCAGGATTAAGAAGATGGCTGACAGACAGATCGTGATTCAGAGTATCAATGATCAGGGCGATATATTTACTCATATCACAGCTGATGTAATATGGCTTCTCCAGAAGTTCCGGACTCTGATAGATCAGGTTGGTAGTGAGCAGTTTGTCGAAGATGCCGTTTTTGGCAGCCTCATCAAATTTCTCAAGTCCGTCAGTGAAGAATCCGAATGTTGTACAGATGTAGATTCTGCCTGCACCACGCTTCTTGAGAAGAGATGCGATCTCAAGGATGCTGTAGCCGGAGGAGATCATATCATCGATCAGGATGACATCCTTGCCTTCAAGCTTTGGTCCGAGGAACTCGTAAGCTGCGATCGGATGACGGCCATTTACCTTGCGGGTATAATCAAGACGTCTGTAGTACATACCCATGTCAACACCGAGGACATTGGCGAGATAGATTGCTCTTCGCATACTTCCTTCGTCCGGGCTGATGATCATGAAATGCTCGTTGTCGATGTGAAGTCCTTCTTCGTTGTTGAGCAGAGCCTTGATAAACTGATAAGCAGGCTGGATAGTCTCAAAACCGTGGAGCGGTGTAGCATTCTGCACGCGGGCATCATGTGCATCAAAAGTGATGATGTTTTCCACACCCATGCTGGTAAGTTCCTGAAGTGCAGAAGCACAGTCCAGAGATTCACGTCCTGTACGTTTGCTCTGACGGCTTTCGTAAAGATATGGCATGATGACGTTGATGCGTCGTGCTTTGCCGCCGATTGCTGCGATCACACGCTTCAGATCCTGAAAATGATCATCTGGTGACATCAGGTTGGTGAATCCGCTGATGCGGTAGGTCAGACTGTAATTTGTTACGTCTACCATAAGATAGATGTCGTCGCCGCGAACAGATTCGTTGACTTCACCCTTACCTTCACCGGAGCCAAAACGAGGTGTTTTGACATCGATAATGTAGGAGTCACGCTGATATCCTTCAAATGCGAAAGACTGCATTTCTGCGTGATCTCTTTCGTTTCTCCATTTTACAAGCCATTCATTGACTTTTTCACCAAGAGGACGACAACTTTCCAGGGGGATAAGTCCCAGTCTTCCCACCGGAAGTGTAGTCAGTTCCTTGTTGTTTAACTGTGCCATCTTTATTTTCCTCCTAAAAATATTTTCTGTATTCGGATGTCTTTGCCGATCAGTTTTACCATCTGATAGTTGCTTGCTATCCGGGAAAAAGTTCGCTCGGAATAGGTGGCTGAAAAGTCTTCAAGCGTCAGATTGGTTGAAATGACCGTTGCTTTACGTCGGGCGATGCGCTCATTGATGCATAAAAATAACTGAGAAGATACAAAACTGTTGGTAAGTTCTGTTCCCAGGTCATCAATGATCAGCAGATCGCAGTCGAGAATAAAGTTTTCGCCGGGAGCGGTTTCGGATCTTCTGGAGAAAGCAGTCTCAGCCATCTGATCAAACAGATCAAATGCAGAAAAATACAAAACGCAGTGCGAACTTTCCAGAAGAGCATTGGCAATACAGTGGGAAAGAAAGGTCTTTCCTACACCGGTGCTGCCGTAAAGAAACAGATTCTGGAAGCGGGAATCAAAGTCCTGCACAAAGTTCCAGGCAGTATCATAAGCCCGCTGAGCTGTCTGGCGGGCAGTTAATCCTGTTGCTTCATTTTTTATTGTATCAGAATACCAGTCAAAAGAAAAGTGTTCAAAATTTTCTTTTTTGAGAATCTCAGTCAGATTGGACTGGGTATAAAGAAGTTCGATCTCTGCTTTTTTGAAACAGGCACATTTGCGGTGTCCATCCGTGTAGCCGGTGTCCTGGCATTCACGGCAGAAATAATGCGGTTTCAGGTAATCGGCAGGAAAACCGTTTGCCTTGAGAAGTGTGATCCGCTCATTGGCAAGCACGGCAACCTCCTGACGCAGTTCATCGATGGAAGCGGGCTGTCCAAGAAGCAGTGCGCGTGCCTTCCGGGCACTTAAGGATGCGACTTCCTGATCGATCTCCAGAAGCCGCGGAACTCTGGCATATGCTTCTTTGCGCCGTTCTTCCAGAGCTCGCTGTACTTCGGACTGACGGCGGCTGTATTCTCTCATGATGGTATCATATTGAAAATTCTGTAAAGCCACGTTATCTCCTTTGCTTTGTAATCGTGATGGTACTTTATGTTACATTTACTGATTCAGCAGATGTTTCTCGTATTCATCAAAATTATATTCCCGCTGCTGAAAATTGTTGAAACGGTTGCCGGAGGCAGGTGCTGCCGGCTTCTTGGCGGCCTTTCGGCTCTGGCGGCGTTTCTGATATTCGCTGTCAAGAGAACGGATGTCATCCAGAGTTCGGACTTCTTTCTTTTTCCAGCCTTCAAGGATCTTGTCAGTGTACTGAAAGCTTGCCTGACCGGTCTGAAGCACCGTACGGCTGCAGGCTTCCTGAATGATCTCCATGGAAAAACCATAGGTTTTGAGCCAGGTATCCATAAGAGTGATCTCGGTCTCAACAGGATTTCGATTGGTGATCCCAAGTGCTTTGAGGATTGCAAAATAATCCTTATTATAACTGGAACTGGAACTTTTTGCCTGGTCTACAGTGGAAATTCCCTCCTCAGCCCATGCAAGAGCAACTTTTTCTATGTAGCGGATGCTTTTGTGGTTGTGGCTGACGCAGTATTCCAGGAGATATTCAATAAGATCTGCACTGAGTCCAAGTCCATCGTAGAAGAAAAGAATCTTCTGGATCTCAGTAGGAGACAGAGTCTTGCCGAGATATTGTTCTGCAATATAAAGAAGCTGGATGATGTCTTCATTCTGTTTCAGTTCACTGATCCGGTCGGGAGTAAGCTCCTGCGTCCTGACAGAAGCAGGGGATGCAGCAGCAGGTTCTGCCGCGGCAGGGGCAGAAGTCATTGGCTCGCGGGCAGAAGCTGTCTCTGCACCGGCAGGATCCGCCTGATGGCCAGGAGACAGCAGCATGATGCCGCAGAGTTTGTTGGTATCTGTAAAATCAAGAGCCAGAAGTTCCTGTTTGGCCCAGTATTTCAAGGCCCGGAGGATATCCCTCTCCGTGCACAGAAGACGGTCAGCCATCTGCTCCAGACTGAAAGAAACCGGAGCACTGGAAAGAGAACGTAAAAGATAAATATATACTTTAACGAATTCTCCGTTAGCCTCCGGCATATAGTTGTCGATAAATGTGTTCGATAAAATCGTGACCTCCGTAAGGGAGGAGTTCTGTAATGTGATCGTTGCCATGAAATATCGCTCACTTTCTGAAAAAATTCCGGTTAAACACTACATGAATAATACAGTGTCTTGGAACACTTGGATTATAGCACAACATTTTTCAAATGAGAATAGGGTATTTTCCGGCGGAGATTTCCACACTAAAATGTGGATAATGTGGATAATGTGGAAAGTGAAAACGGGATAAAATTATCTGCAACCACGATAAATGTCGAAAAAACCTGTAAACTGGTGGATTTTTGCAAGTGTATAAGTTCAGTTATGTAAACACTGATGATTAATAAAAATCCACATGCTGTGCACTGGTGAAAATGTGTATAAGCATGTGGATAATGTGGATAACTTATTTGCCGAGGAGCTGTTCTCCAATATTTACAACGTCTCCGGCCCCCATAGTTATCAACAGGTCGCCCTGTGTACAATTTTCAAGTAAAAAATTCTCGATTTCGTCGAAAGTCGGGAAATATTCACATGGAGTACCGTTCTGGTCGATCAGTTTCTGAAGATCAGCAGAGGAAATTCCGAGGTTATCGGTTTCTCTGGCCGCATAAATATCAGCAAGAACGACATGATCTGCCAGGGAAAGAGCTTTGGCGAATTCAGGAAGAAGAGCCTTGGTACGTGTATAAGTATGTGGCTGGAAAACACACCAGATTTTTTTGTGTGGATAATTTCTGGCTGCATGGAGTGTAGCCTCGATCTCAGTCGGATGATGTGCATAATCGTCGATGATCGTAACACCACCGATCTGTCCTTTATACTGGAATCTGCGGTCTGTTCCTGTGAAGTCTTTAAGACCTTCAAGGATAACCTCGTCAGAAAGATCCAGAAGCTGTCCGCAGGCAATGGAAGCCAGTGCATTGGAAACATTATGGATTCCCGGCACCTTAAGTGTACAGGTTCCAAGTGGGGTTCCGTTATGGAGTACACGGAAAGAGGCATGTCCAAATTCATCATAAGTAATGCTGTCAGCAGTGTAATCAGCTTCTTTTTCCAGGCTGTAGGTGATGATCCTGCAAGGAAGGTCCCTGATGATCTCTTCGTATTTTGGAGTATCTGCATTGATGATCAGTGCACCGTCTGCCGGAAGAAGTTCTGCGAATCTGCGGAAGGAATGACGAATATCATCAATATCCTTGAAGAAATCCAGATGATCTGCGTCGATATTCAGGATGATGCCGATCTTTGGAAAGAAGCTTAAGAAACTGTTGGTATATTCGCAGGCCTCTGTGAGGAAAGTTTCTGACTGTCCGACGCGGATATTTCCGCCGATTGCCGGGAGGATGCCTCCGACGCTGATAGTAGGATCACATTCTCCTCTGAGCAGGATATGGGAGATCATGGAAGTGGTGGTGGTTTTTCCGTGAGTTCCGGACACTGCGATCGGAGTATCATAATTGCGCATGATCTGTCCGAGGAGCTGCGCTCTGGTAAGCATTGGGATGCCTTTCTCCCGGGCACAGGCAAATTCCGGATTGTCAGGATGGATCGCAGCTGTATAGACGACAACATCAACAGAATCTTTGATGTTGGAAGCGCGCTGTCCATAGTAAAGAGTAGCTCCCTTTTCTTCGAGAAGAGAGGTCAGCGGGCTTTTTTTTGAGTCGGATCCGGAGATGGTAAATCCCTCTTCAAGAAGAACTTCGGCCAGTCCGCTCATACTGATTCCGCCAATGCCGATAAAATGGATGGCGATCGGTTTATGAAAGTCTATCTGATACATAATAAAAATCTCCTTAGTAATTTTGCTGAATGGTTACTTTTTATCTTAAATATTATACCTCTTGTGGGTGGAAATGAAAAGCGCAAGTTTGAACGAAGAAAAAATACACAATTTACAACTGAATAAATTGTGCAAAAGCGGCAAAAAAGCACGCACTGTAATTTGCTAAAGCACAAAAACATGTGCAAAAAATATAAAAAATACAAAATAAATACAAAATAATTGTAAATAATGTTCACTAATCTGGCGAGGTATGGTATAATTAAACAATCAAACGTAACTGCAAAGATACAGAATGGTTACGATCAAACAGACAAGAGGTGAGTGCATGATCAAGAAAGAAATGATTGCCATGCTTCTGGCGGGCGGTCAGGGCAGCAGACTTGGAGTATTGACAGCTAAGGTAGCGAAACCAGCGGTCGCCTTTGGGGGAAAATATCGTATCATCGATTTTCCGCTGAGCAACTGTATTAATTCAGGCATTGATACAGTGGGAGTGCTGACACAGTATCAGCCACTGCGTCTGAATACACACATTGGGATTGGAATTCCGTGGGATCTGGACAGAAACGAGGGCGGTGTGACTGTATTGCCTCCATATGAACGGAGCGATAACAGTGAATGGTACACCGGAACAGCGAATGCGATTTTTCAGAATCTTGATTACATGGAGCAGTATAATCCGGATTATGTGCTGATTCTTTCCGGAGATCACATCTACAAGATGGATTACGAAGTAATGCTGAGTTTCCATAAGGCAAACAAGGCAGATATCACGATCGCATGTATGCCGGTCCCGATGGAAGAAGCGAGTCGTTTCGGAATTATGGTAACAGACGAGACAGGGCGGGTGAAGGAATTTGAAGAGAAACCGGAGAAGCCCAGCAGTAATCTGGCTTCCATGGGAATCTACATATTCAGCTGGCCTGTACTGAAGGAGGCTCTGCTGGCACTGAAGGCTCAGAGCAACTGTGATTTTGGCAAACATATTCTTCCTTACTGCAAAGATAAAGGAGAGAGATTATTTGCCTATGAGTACAATGGATACTGGAAAGATGTCGGAACTCTGGGTTCTTATTGGGAAGCCAATATGGAGATGATAGATATTGTTCCGGAGTTCAATCTTTATGAAGAATACTGGAGGATATATACGAGAGGTGATATCATCCCGCCGCAGTATATTGCAGCAGACGCAGTGACAGACTGTTGTCTGATCGGAGAGGGAACTGAGATTTACGGAGAGGTGTATCATTCTATTATCGGACCGAATGTTGTGATCGGCAAAGGAACAGTGGTCAGAGATTCCATTATTATGAGGAATTCCGTGATAGGAGAGAATTCTGTTCTGGATAAGGCGATCATAGCGGAGGATGTTACTGTTGGAAACAATACTGTCATCGGATGTGGAGAAGAGGCTGAGAATGTATTTAAGCCTTCTGTCTATGCATTTGGACTTGCTACGATCGGAGAACAGAGCGTTATACCGGATAATGTCAGGATAGGAAGAAACACTGCAATTTCAGGAATTACTACAGTGGAGGATTATCCGAAGGGAATTCTTGAGAGTGGACAGGTGATCAGAGCAAAGGATGGTGAGCAGTCATGAAGGCAATCGGGATTATCCTTGCAGGCGGCAATAACAGCCGTATGCGGGAACTGTCGGACAAGAGAGCAATTGCAGCAATGCCGGTAGCCGGAAGTTACCGCAGTATTGATTTTGCACTGAGTAATATGGCAAATTCACATATACAGAAGGTTGCCGTCCTTACTCAGTATAATGCGAGATCTCTGAATGAACATTTAAGTTCTTCAAAATGGTGGGATTTTGGACGTAAACAGGGAGGTTTGTTTGTATTTACACCTACGATCACCAAGGACAACAGTCTGTGGTATCAGGGAACAGCAGATGCGATCTATCAGAATCTTACATTTCTCAGGAACAGTCATGAGCCATATGTTGTCATTGCATCCGGAGACTGTATATACAAGATGGATTATAACAAAGTCCTGGATTTTCATATTTCAAAGCGCGCAGATATTACAGTTGTCTGCACAACCTGCAAAGATCAGAGCGAGGTAGAGCGTTTTGGTGTAGTCCGTATGAATGATGACTGCAGGATCGAAGAATTTGAAGAAAAACCTATCGTATCTAATTATAATACGATTTCAACAGGCATTTATATCATCCGAAGAAGACAGTTGATTGAAATGCTGGAGCGGGCTGCCCAGGAAGGCAGACATGATTTTGTAAATGATATTCTTATCCGTTACAAAAATCTCAAACGAATTTACGGCTACAAGATAGATTCCTACTGGAGTAATATTTCTACGGCTGAAGCCTATTATCGAACAAATATGGCTTTTCTGGAGCCTGAGATCCGGAATTATTTCTTCAGACAGGAACCGTCGATCAAAACCAAGATCGATGATCTGCCGCCGGCCAAATATAATCCGGGGGCAGTCGTAAAGAACAGCCTTGTTGCAAGCGGATGCATTATCAACGGCACGGTTGAAAATTCAGTACTGTTTAAAGATGTTTATGTGGGCAACAACTGTGTAATCAGGAATTCTGTGATTCTCAACAGTGTTTATCTGGGTGATAATGTCCGGCTGGAGAACTGTATTGTTGAAAGTCGTGATACGATCAGGGCGAATTCCTGCTATAGCGCTGAAGATGGAAAGGTCAGAATCGTTGTAGAAAAAAATGAAAGGTACGCATTATAACAGAACATAAAACAGAATATGCGTATGAAAAATGAAAGGGGCAGCAAATCAGATGAATATTACAGATGTACGTGTGAGAAAGATTGCAAAGGAAGGAAAGATGAAAGCGGTCGTATCGATCACAATAGATGATGAATTTGTAGTACATGATATCAAGGTGATTGAAGGTGAGAAAGGCTTGTTTATCGCAATGCCAAGCCGCAAGGCAGCAGATGGAGAATACCGTGATATCGCACATCCGATCAACTCTCAGACCAGAGATCGTATTCAGGGTCTGATCCTGGAAAAATATCAGGAACTTCTGGCTGAGGAGGATGCCGAGAATCTGGAAGAAGCAGCTGAATAAAAATAAAAACCAGTCTGTCAGGAATATTTCTGTCAGGCTGGTTTTTTGCTTTGCTGGAAATTACTTTGCCAGGATGGGTGTAAGAGGGTCGTAATTTTTTTGTAACACATATGGTAGATATGCGCTAAAGTCAAGGATTTTAAACAAAAATGTTACATGAATGTTACAAAAATTAAATAAAAGTGTTGATTTTATAAAAAAATGTGTTATACTGAGTGTACAAAAAAATTACGAGGTGTTTATATGAAAAGTAAGAAAGTTCTTTCACTGCTGATAACATGTGCAATGACTGCTTCTATGGGAACAACCGTATTCGCTTCTACAGAAGATCAGATAGCCGCAGCACAGGCTCAGAGGCAGGAAGCGCAGGCAGGACTTGACCAGGCACAGGCGAACATCAGCGGTCTGGAAAGTAAGAAACAGGAACTCGAATCCTACCTGTCAGAACTGAATTCACAATATAATGAACTGACAGAAAGCATTTCTCAGCTGAGTACACAGGCTGCTGAGAAAGAAGATGAATTAACTAAAGTCAAAGTTGCTCTTGCAAGTGCACAGAAAGCAGCGATCAAGCAGAAGGAAGCAATGTCCGACCGTATCCAGTACATATATGAGCACGGTGGCACAACAATGTTTGAAGCGCTGATCTCTGCAGGAAGTCTTTCAGAACTTCTGAATCAGGCTAACAGTATTTCAGAGCTTTCCAAATATGACAGAAATATGCTTGAGAAATATGAAGCAACACAGAAGAATATTGCAGAACAGCAGCAGAAGATTGAGGAAGAATCTGCTTCCATCAATACCATGCTTACAGAAAAAGGCTCCAAACAGCAGGAAGTTCAGAACCTTGTTGCAACAACAAGTGATAATATCAGTTCCTATGTAAATCAGATCAGTGCCAGTCAGGAAGAAGCAGATATTCTTATGGCACAGGTCAGCAATGCGGACAATGACATTGCAGTCCTGATGGAGCAGGCTGAGCAGGAGAGAGCAGCTGCAGAGGCAGAGGCTGAGGCTGCAGAGGCAGAAGCTTACAACGAAGAGGATTCCTATAATGAGGCGGATTCTTACAGCGAAGAGGAGGATGCTTCTTACGATGATGAATCTTCAGCAGAGGATGAGTCTGAGTCTTCCAATGAGTCCGAGTCTTCCGATGATTCTTATACAGAAGATACAGAGTCTTCTGGCGATGGAAGTTATTCAGAGGATGAAGATATGGGAACGATCGATGATGACAGTGATTACAAAGATATGTCAGAAGACACTGACAGCAGTTCTTCTGATTCCGGGGAGGATTCTTCTTCTGACAGCAGTTCTTCCGACGGTGGCTCTTCTGATTCCAGCCAGGGAACTTATCTTGGAAACTTTAAGCTGACGGCTTACTGCAACTGTGCAAGCTGCTGTGGGACAGCAGGAAATGCGACAGCCAGTGGTGTTATGCCGGTGGCAGGACGTACTGTAGCTATGGCAGGCGTACCGTTTGGAACAAAACTTCTTATTAACGGAAATGTCTACACAGTAGAGGATCTTGGTACACCATACGGTCATGTGGATATCTACTGCGGCAGCCACAGTGAGGCACTGAGCTTTGGGTTACAGTATGCTGATGTTTATCAGTTAAACTAAAAACAGAATATAATATCCCCCAAAAAATATAAAAGAAGCCTGTATCTGGCATTACCTGACGATTGGACAAGTAGTGCGGATACAGGCTTCTTTTTGCTTTGTTGAAATTACAGATATGGTGTGCCGGGGATTTCGGGGTAGCTTCCCATTCCGATGAGAAGTTCCAGACCGATCTGCCGTGCTTCAAGGACAGCAGCTTTGACAGCACTGGCATCACCTGAAATTCCAAGAATAACTTCGTTGGAATGGCTCGTTCCGATGCTTGGAGTCATATAGCAGGTGATGCTTACAGCAGATGCCTTCATAGCGGTATCTGCCATGACAAGTCCGATTGCAGCTGGTGAACCTGCCATAAAACCAAAGGCTTCACCAGGAACAGCGTGAAAAGCTTTCTGCAAGGCAGCACCTGCACTTGCGGAAAAAGAGAATTCCAGATGACCGGATTCACTGATATAAACTTCTCCGGCATTTTTCCTGGTCAGTTCCAGGGCAAGTTCGATTGCGTGACGTACATCAGAAACATCATTTCCTCCGATCACGATATAGTTTCCGTGTCCACCCCATCCCTTGGTATCTCTTGGAAATTCGATGGACAGTACTTCTGTGTTGGTGGCTTTTACTGCATCATCAATTGCTGTGATCTGACCGGCTGCTCCGGTTCTGGAACTGAAAAGTCCAAGTGTATGATACTTTGTTCCGATGTTCATTTCTCTTAACAGGGTATCATCAATGCCGGAAATGACCAGACCAATGGTGTCCAGAACAGAGGTTCCGACAAATTCTGTCCTTGTGCAGTTGGTGCTGATGTTTTTTATATCTATCATAAGGGAGTCCTCTTTCTGCCGGGAGGGCAGTTTTCTTTTGGTTTTGAATAAATGTGTTGTTGTAACTATTCAGAAGGTAGTATCCCGCGAGGTGTTTTGGCATGTTTTTTGCCAAAATCCCGAGACATACAAGGCAAAATGCCATCACCGA
>CAKRTP010000016.1 GCA_934402155.1 uncultured Blautia sp.
CAGATTTTTCAGGCAGTATGTTATACAGTAAAAGACGTTATCATTGATAAATGGCTGGAAACACAGAATGCATATAAAGAGCAGGATCCGAAGACAGTTTATTATATGTCCATGGAGTTCCTTATGGGACGTGCTCTTGGAAACAATCTGCTTAACCTGACAGCATATAAAGAAGTAAAAGAAGCTCTGGATGAGCTTGGCCTTGATCTTAATGTGATCGAGGATCAGGAACCGGATCCGGCACTTGGCAATGGTGGTCTGGGACGTCTGGCAGCATGCTTCCTGGATTCTCTTGCAACATTGAATTACAGTGCGTATGGATGTGGTATCCGTTATCGTTATGGTATGTTCAAACAGCAGATCAAAGACGGATATCAGGTAGAAGTTCCGGATAACTGGCTTAAAGACGGATACCCATTTGAACTTCGTCGTCCGGAATACGCAAAAGAAGTTCATTTTGGCGGATATGTAGATGTTGAATATGATCCGGCAACAGGTTCCAACAAATTCGTACACAAGGGATATCAGGCAGTAAAAGCTGTCCCGTTTGATATGCCGATCGTAGGATACAACAACAATATTGTAAATACTTTAAGAATCTGGGATGCAGAGCCGATCGTAGACTTCGAACTTGATTCCTTTGATAAAGGTGATTACAAAAAAGCAGTTGAGCAGGAAAACCTTGCCCGCAATATCGTAGAAGTTCTTTATCCGAACGACAATCATATGGCAGGTAAAGAACTGCGTCTGAAACAGCAGTATTTCTTTGTATCTGCAAGTCTTCAGGCTGCAATCGAGAAATACAAAAAAGACCATAAAGATATCATGAAACTTTATGAGAAAGTTACTTTCCAGATGAACGATACTCATCCGACAGTAGCTGTAGCAGAGCTTATGCGTATCCTTATGGACGAAGAAGGTCTTGGCTGGGATGATGCATGGTCTGTAACAACAAAATGTGTTGCTTACACAAACCATACAATCATGGCAGAGGCTCTTGAGAAATGGCCGGTTGAGCTGTTCTCCAGACTGCTTCCACGTGTATATCAGATCATCGAGGAGATCAACCGTCGTTTCATCCTTGATATTCAGGCTAAATATCCGGGAAACTATGACAAGATCAAGAAGATGGCAATCCTCTATGATGGACAGGTAAAAATGGCTCATCTTGCAATCGTTGCAGGTTATTCTGTAAACGGTGTTGCAAAACTTCATACAGAGATCCTTAAGAAACAGGAACTGAGAGACTTCTACGAAATGATGCCGGAGAAATTCAATAACAAGACAAACGGTATTACTCAGAGACGTTTCCTGCTTCACGGAAACCAGCTTCTTGCAGACTGGGTAACTGATCATATCGGACCGGAATGGATCACAGATCTCTCACAGATCAGCAAGCTGAAAGTATATGTTGATGATGAAAAAGCACAGCAGGAATTCATGAACATCAAATACCAGAACAAAGTTCGTCTGGCTAAATATATCCTTGAGCATAATGGGGTAGAAGTAAATCCACGTTCTATCTTTGACGTTCAGGTTAAGAGACTTCATGAGTACAAACGTCAGCTTCTGAACATCCTGCATGTTATCTATCTGTATGACCAGATCAAGAAACATCCGGAAATGGATTTCTATCCGAGAACATTTATCTTTGGTGCTAAAGCATCCGCAGGTTATGCTCGTGCCAAGAAGATCATCAAACTGATCAACTCTGTTGCAGATGTTGTAAACAACGATGCTTCTATTGATGGCAAACTGAAAGTTGTATTCATCGAGAACTATCGTGTATCCAATGCTGAAATGATCTTTGCAGCAGCAGATGTATCTGAGCAGATTTCTACTGCAAGTAAAGAAGCTTCCGGTACAGGTAACATGAAATTCATGCTGAACGGTGCACCTACTCTGGGAACCATGGATGGTGCCAATGTTGAGATCGTTGATGAAGTTGGCAAAGAAAATGCATTTATCTTTGGTCTGAGTGCAGACGAAGTTATCAATTATGAAAACAACGGCGGATATGATCCGAGAGTCATCTATAATACAGATGATGAGATCCGTCAGGTGCTGACAGAGCTTGTTAATGGAACATTCTCTTCTGATACAGAACTGTTCCGTGATCTGTACAACTCACTTCTCAACCAGAATGGTGGAGAGAGAGCTGACCAGTATTTCATCCTTGCTGATTTCCGCTCCTATGCAGCAGCACAGAAGAAAGTGGAAGAAGCATACAAAGATGAAAAAGGCTGGGCTCGTATGGCTATGCTGAACACAGCATGTGCTGGTAAGTTTACATCCGACAGAACTATTGAGGAGTATGTAGAGGATATCTGGCATCTGGATAAAGTATTCATCAAATAATATCTCCGCAAAGTGGACATTTGTCCTGTGTATGAAACGATTGTGGGTAAATAAAAAGGATCTGGCTCAGGTGAGTCAGATCCTTTTTTGTGGAGAATGTGGATTAATTCCAGGTATATCCCGGATTGGTGTGGATAAAGTCTGCCAGATGAGTACGGATATTTTCCATCTTCTGGCGGGTATCAGGATTGCTGTATGGAATACGGTCAATAATTTTGTTGAGATAGTCGTGTTCTTCGATAATGTCGAGGGTTGCACGGAAGTTTATATCGAGGAAGTATGCAACGTAGGATACCCAGTAATCCATTCTGGTGATGCGGTCAGGGGAGTAGATGCACTGGTTTTGGAAAACAGTGTTGTAGATGATAGGGGTAATTTCCTGGGATCCGATTTCTTCTCCGGAAGCTCCCATAAAAACCTGAAGATCATCTTCTAATTTCACCCTGCAGTTATCCAGTTTATCTGCATCGCGAATCAGACGGGCATGAAGAAGAATGCGCGGATCGGAGATCCCCTCAAGTCTGAAATCGCTGTGTCTTGCGATGGCAGTGCGGATGATATCATCCCATGTGGGTTCTGAAACAAACTGGCGGATCAGACCTTCGTCAAATAAAACCTGTACGCCGTAGGCGGCATGATCCATAGTTGCAGGTTCGAAGCTGTCAAAACGCTTTAGCTGTTCAAATCGTCCGATATCGTGAAGCAGGGCAATGATTCTGGCAAGTTCGGTATCTTCAGCAGACAGGTGCATATGTTCGCAGATATCTGTCATAGCATCTACAACCCCGTAGGTATGGATGATTTTCAGATGAACCTTATCATTGGCACGGTCGTAACCATCCAGATATTTTTCAAATTGTTTTTTGGCATTGTTGTAATTCATATATAATCAGTCCTTATCTTAGTTCAGTAAATTTTTTCGATATTCTCTTGGGCTGCAGCCTTTGATCTTGCTGAATACTTTTGAGTAATAGTTGGAGTCGGAAAAACCGGTCTTTTCTGCAATAGTGCTGATGGATTCTTTCGTGTTCAGATACTCCAGACTGCGTTCGATTCTGTATTCCTGCAGAAATGCAAAAAGTGTGGTATTCATATGGCGTTTAAACAGGCGTGTACATTCACTTTCACATAGATGAAGGCTTTCAGAAATATCTGTCAGAGTGATTCTGTTCATATAATTCTGTTCTATGTAGGAAAGGATTTTTCGGATTCGTTCGTATTCTGTGAGATCAGACGCAGTGGCAGCCTGGTGAGGGAGATGTTCTGCAAGAAGCCGCCACATGATCTGCATTCGTATGGAAATATCCAGTTCATAAAAATCAGGATGTTCTTTATCCAGTGTGATGATCTCCAGCATTCTGTCGCGAAAAGCATTGTGCCAGTTCTGGCTGTAATTAATATGTATGCCACAGACAGAGAGATCCTGAATAACAGGATCTACATACTTTGTGCAGATAGTACTGCGAAAAAAACCATAGATCAGCTTGGGGTCAAAAGTGATAGGGATATAAGAACAATCTTTCTGATGTTCCATTTCTCCGGAATGCAGGGCATTGGAATTACAAAAAATAATATCACCTTCTTTTAAGTGAAAGGAGCGGTTATTTATTCGATAGTGCATGGCACCTTTTTTTATATAAGTGATCTCAATCTCCGGATGACAGTGCCACATAAAAGAGTTGGAGTCATATTCAGACAGTTTATGATAACTGACAAGAAATGGAAAATGGTCACTGCCATGTTTTTTTAATTCTTTTTGAAACTGATTTGTAATGATCTGCATAGGTATCTCCTCTATTATAATAAAGAAATAGTCAGTTTTACCGCAGGAAATTACGGTTATTTTCTTTTTATTATAGGACGGTTTATATAAAAAACGCAAGATATTACTGTTTTTTCGCAGATTAATTAAGGTATTTTATCTGGAATGCAGTATAATGAATTATAAGATACATGATGAGAGTGCGTAAATAAACAGAACTTTATATGGGATGTATTAAAAATGTAAAAGGAGAATGAAAGCATGAATTTACCAGAAACAGCAAAACTTCAGGAAATTTACGGAGAAACAGAAATCTGTGGTGCACGTTTCAAAAAACTCGCAGATAATTTTGCAGAAACCTATAAGCATGATAAAGCAGAATATTTTACATCACCGGGAAGAACTGAGATTATCGGAAATCATACAGATCATAATGGAGGTAAGGTAATCGCAGGAAGTATCAATCTGGATACAATTGGGGCTGCTTATCCAAATGGTACTCAGACAATTCGTATTACCAGTGAAGGTTACAGAGATGAGATTGTAGTAGACCTTACAAAACTCAGTAAGTCAAATTACAAAAAAGGAACACCGGCACTTGTCGCAGGAATGATGGAAGGTGCTCAGAAGAATGGATTTAAAACAGCAGGATTTGATGCATATGTAAGTACAAATGTCATTGCAGCTGCAGGCGTCAGTTCATCTGCATCTTTTGAGATGCTGATCTGTACGATCATTGACAACTTTTTCAATGAAGGAAAAATGACATACAATGATTATGCAAAAATCGGACAGTATGCAGAGAATGTATATTGGGACAAAGCTTCCGGAATGATGGATCAGATGGCTTGTGCGGTTGGAGGTCCGGTTCTTTTTGACTTTGCAGACAGAGACAATCTGAAATACAGTAAACTGGATTTTTCTTTTGGAAAATTCGGCTACAGACTTGTTATTGTAAACACAGGAAAGGGTCATGCAGACTTAAGCCAGGAATACTCTGAAATTCCGGGAGAAATGAAAGCTGTTGCAAAAGTACTTGGTGTGGAGCTTCTTCATGAGACAAATGTAGATGCACTTCTTGAGCATTGCAATGAGATTGAGGATGACAGAGCTGTTCTCCGCGCACTTCACTTCTTTGGAGAAACTTCCCGCGTAGATGAGGCAGCAGACGCAATCCATCACGAAGATTATGATAAATTCCTGAAACTTATTGATGAGTCCGGAACTTCTTCATGGGAACTTCTTCAGAACTGTTACACAATGAAAGATTTCCACGAACAGAAGATCACCAGAACGCTTGCACTTACCCAGCTTTTCCTTAAGAAGATCGGAGCAGGTGTCTGCCGTGTTCATGGAGGCGGTTTTGCAGGTGTTATTGCCGCAATCGTTCCGGAAAAAGAGCAGGATAATTATGTGGAATATATTTCCAGATTTGTCGGAAAAGAAAATGTATATCCGATGGATATCCGTGCGATTGGAGCAGCACATATCGGATAAACAACAGTTGGCGGTCAGAATACCGATGTATTCTTAAATATGATATAAAAATAAACCTCTGGATCATACCAGGGGTTTATTTTTTTCGAGCATATCATGAAGGATGTTCTGAGTGTATGCACCGAGATGTTTCTGATCTTCTTTTGGAAGGTCCTTGACGTAGATTGGCTTGCCGTATTCCAAAACGACATGAGTTGATTTAATTTTTGGAAAATGTGCTTCAAAAATTTCGACAGTGTTGTTGAGTGCCATAGGGATAATTGCACATCCTGTCTTGGAAGCAATTTTGAAACTTCCATCATGGAAAGGAAGAAGTTCCAGATCATCTGCATTTTTGTTGCGGGTGCCTTCCGGGAAAATACAAATGGAGATTCCGGATTTTATTTTATCGATGGCTGCGAGGATAGTTTTTAATCCCTGTTTGATATCCTTACGGTCAAGGAACAGACAGTGAAGATATTTCATCCAGTTAGAAAGAAGTGGATAGCGTTCCATTTCTTTTTTTGCAATGTAACCTGTACAGATCGGGCAGCGGCTGTAAGTAAGCAGAATGTCAAAATAGCTTCTGTGATTGCCGATGTAAAGAACAGGTTCATCCTTTGGAACATTTTCTTCACCAATTACGGTGACTTTTGTTCCGGCTTCCCAGAGGATAAAGCGGAAAACAGCCTGAATAATGCGCAGGGAACTGATTTCCTTGGCTTTCGGGGAAAAGTATCCGATGATCCATTCGACCAGAAGGATAGGGATGGAAAGGATCAGAAACCCGATGACCGTGATGGCAACAATGATAAAACGAATCATAATGAAGTCCTCTTTCTGATTATATTTAACCGGATCAAGTAAATCTTTTGTCTCAATTGCAAAAAGAAATAAACTGCAGAGCAGTTATCCGATTATGAGTATAATGAAAATTATATTATCAGTATAAGGGATATTTAAAATAGTTGCAATAAATCTTTTAACCGGATCGCGAATATCCGCCTGACTCTCAGCATAGAATACATATTGAAAAAGAGCGGACAGGAAAATAATGCCTATGCAGAAGACTCTGTCTGCAAAAATCGGACGAAATCGGTCAAAACGAAACAGAACAGGTATCTGGTGTGTTTTGCTGATTTTTTTTCTTGTATCCGGGGGATGCAGTCTGGTAAAAATAGAGGAAGGAGATAGAATACCTCTTGAATATACGGTGACAGAAGAAGCGGAACTTCCGGAGGCGGCAAGAGAACTGATCCGGGAAAAAAAATCTGATGAATTTCAGATAACCTATCAAAAAGGAGACTATCTGTATCTCATCAGAGGATATGGAAAACAGATGAGTGGAGGATACAGCATTCAGGTATCAGAACTTTCTGCCTCTTCTACAACGATCTTTTTTAAAACGAGGCTGATTGGTCCGAAGAAAGAAAATCAGAGCGGAGTGCCATCATATCCTTATATTGCAGTGAAAACACGTTACAGGGAAAAACCTGTGAAATTTGAATATAAATAAGCAGTGCGGGCAGATGGATAGTGTTGTTTTACTGATCATGAGAGGAGCGGTCAGAGATGGAATTAAAGAAAGAGGATATCCAGGTATTACACACAAAGAGCAAAGCTACCAGTCAGGTGACATTTGATATGGATTATAATGTGCCGGATGTAAAACCAGATATAGGACGGATGATCCAGAACAAAGGGGAGGTTTCTGTAGAAGATGTTCACTTAGATGACGGGCATGCTTTTCTGAAAGGAAACCTGCAGGCAGATCTTCTCTATGTAGGAGAGGAAGAAGGCAGAGTATACAGTCTTTCTGCGAAACTGCCGATGGAAGAAACGATAAATTTAGAAGGAATCACAAGTGGAGATAAGATGTGTCTGCGATGGGAGATAGAGGATCTGAGTCTGCATTTGATTCATTCGAGAAAACTGAATATCAAAGCAGTAGTGACTTTTTATGCAGCAGTATGTGAATTTTCAGGGATACGTCTGCCGGTTTCTATTGATGATGACGCTGTTTCGGTCCAGAAAAAACAAATGCGGCTTCTTAGTCTTGTTATACATAAAAAAGATACACTTCGACTTAAAGAAGAAGTGGAACTTGTGTCTAATAAACCTAATATTACAGAACTTATCTGGCATACTCTGGAGATCAGAGGGCTGGATCTCAGACCGGAAGAAAATATGGTGAGGGCAAAAGGAGAAATTTTTTTGTCTGCATTATATAAAGGTGATGACGAATCAGAAACACCACAATGGCTGGAGTATTCCATTCCGTTTTCCGGAGAGGTGGAATGTAGTGGATGCACTTCTGACATGATCCCGAACCTGGATGCATCTGTGATCAGTCAAAGTGTAGAGGTAAAACCGGATTCTGATGGTGAAGAGAGGATTCTTATAGCAGATATTGTACTGGAGATGGATATCAGACTTTATCGGGAAGAAGATCATGAAGTGATCATGGATGTTTATAGTCCATTTCGACAATGTATTCCGAAATGCAAAGCAGAAGTTCTGGAAAGTCTTCTGGTGCGTAATTTTTCAAAATGTCGTGTCACTGATCGGATAGCGATAAAGGAAACCCAGGGAAAAATCCTTCAGATCTGTCACAGTCAGGGAAAAGTAAAAACAGACAAAACAAAGATCGTAAAAGACGGAATCCAGGTGGATGGAATTGTGCAGATGAAAATCCTGTATATTGTGGAAAATGATGATATGCCTTTTTATTCCATGGAAGTGATGATGCCGTTCAGTCATGTAGTAGAAGTTAGGGGAATTACAGAGGAGAGTGTATACTATCTGCATACGGATCTGGAACAGCTTTCTACAAGCATGATCGACAGCAATGAGATTGAAGCCAGAGCAGCGGTGAGTCTGAATGTTCTTGTAATACAGCGCAGGGAAGAAAAGATTATCGAGAGTGTAGAAGAACAGCCACTTGATCCGGAGAAAATTCGAAGCATGCCGGGAGTTACAGTATACATGGTGAAGCAGGGAGATACTCTATGGGATATTGCGAAAAAATTTTACACTACAGCAGAAGAAATTATTTCCATGAATGATCTGGAGAATGAGCAGGTGGCATCCGGGCAGCCGCTTCTTCTGGTAAAAAAAGTTGAAATTTGATACTTGAAATACTGAAAAAAATCATTTAATATATATAATCATACTGTATACAAAGTACAAAAGAAACAAAAAATACAAAGGACAGAGGGTGTGTTTATGCGTTTGCGGGCAATGGCGAAAATTAATCTGGGGCTGGACATCCTGGGCAAAAGAGAAGACGGTTATCATGAAGTTCGTATGCTGATGCAGACGATACAGATGTATGATCTGCTGGATATCCGATGGAAAGCTTCACCGGGTATTTCATTAACTACGAATCTTCTTTACGTTCCGTCTGATGAGAGAAATCTTGTATATAAGGCTGCAAAGCTGCTCATGGATGAATTTGATATTCAGGAAGGTATTTCCATAAAACTTACTAAATCTATTCCGGTAGCAGCAGGTATGGCCGGTGGAAGTTCAGATGCGGCGGCGGCATTTGTCGGCGTGAATAAAATGTTCCATCTTGGTCTGAGTGAGCAGGAACTTATGGAACGTGCAGTCAGGATAGGTGCAGATGTTCCATACTGCATTATGAGAGGAACCGCACTGGCAGAGGGAATTGGTGAGAAACTGACTCAGCTGCCTCAGCTGCCTAAGTGCTATATTCTGATCGGAAAGCCGGCTGTTAATGTTTCAACGAAACTTGCCTATGAAAACCTGAACCTTGAGAATCTGGGATCACGGCCGGACATTGACGGCATGATCAGGGATATCGAGAAAGGAGATCTTTATACAATGGTTTCACGTATGGGAAATGTATTTGAACCGGGAATCATTGGTAAATACCCTGTAATTCAGGAAATTAAAGATCTCATGGAGAAGCATGGTGCACTTAAGGCAATGATGAGTGGAAGCGGCCCGACAGTTTTTGGCATTTTTGATGATAAAAATAAAATGAAAACAGCCGCCAGGATCCTGCGAAGCAGTCATCTTGCGAAAACTGTATTTGCAACAGAAGTTTTCAACCGTAAAAATTAGAGGAGATTTTTGGCAGGAGGTACTTAAGATGAATGATTTTTCTGTTGATATGAATGAATATCTGCCGTTAAGAGATGTTGTGTTTAATACACTGCGTAAAGCGATTCTTAAGGGCGAACTGAAGCCAGGAGAGAGACTGATGGAAATTGCACTGGCAGAGAGACTTGGGGTCAGCAGGACTCCGGTTCGTGAAGCTATGCGCAAGCTGGAACTGGAAGGTCTGGTCGTGATGATTCCGCGTCGTGGAGCACAGGTGGCAAACATTACAGAAAAAGATCTGAATGATGTGCTGGAAGTTCGTATGGCACTGGAAAATCTGTCGATTGAGAATGCATGTGCACGAATGACAGAGGAACAGCTCGATGAGCTCTGGAAAGCAGCCAAGAATTTTGAAGCGACAATGGCAGAAGGTAATCTGGTTAAACTGGCAGAGGCAGATGTGGCTTTTCATGAAGTAGTTTACAAATCATCAGATAATCGCAGATTGAATCAGGTACTTAATAATCTTCGTGAACAGATTTACAGATATCGTGTAGAATATCTCAAGGATGAAGAGACAAGGAATCTTCTGGTCAAAGAACATGAGGAGATTTACGAGGCAATAAAAGCACGTGATCTTAAGAAAGCACAGGAAATTACTTATCAGCACATTGAAAATCAGAGAGAGGCAATCATTAAATCGATAAGAGAAGAAACCCAAAATCGCTGATCTGTAAATAAAATTGCATAATCTGGTTATTCTAAAAGAGATACATAAAGAATGTGTCTCTTTTTTTGTTCTTTATTTATTATCATGTCAGAGCGAGACCAGGAGGATGCAATGGAGCAAAAAATAAAAATTTACAGTGAACTGAAGAAAAATGAAAATTATATCAGGAAAAAATTTGAAAACTGTGCGGATATCCTGATTCGTCCGATGCGGCTGGGAAATGAAAGAAAAGTAGAATGTCTGATGGTATATATTGAAGTTGCTGTCTCAAACATGATGCTGGATGATTCTGCACTGGGAAAGATGATCAATCATTTCTGGGAAATCTCGCCGGATCAGATTCAGGAGTTTATGCGTGACAACAGTCTTGGAATTGCAGATGTACGAAAGCTGATGGATATGGAAGAAGTTCTGTCGGCAGTTCTTGCAGGAAATGCTGTTTTTTTTATGGATGGATATGACAAGGCAATAAAAATATCCAGCAAGGGATATCCTGACATGGGAATTCCTGAGGCAGAATCAGAAAAGGTACTGCGAGGTTCAAAAGAAGGATTTTCTGACTCAGTAAAGAAAAATTCCGCCCTGATCAGAAAGAGAATCAGAGACTGCAGGATGAAAGTAGAAGAAAAAACGACAGGTGTCCGATCCAAAACTGTTCTGCAGATTCTTTATATTGAAGACCTGGTACAGGAAGACCTGCTGGAAAACATAAAAAATGATCTGGATGAGTATAAAATAGACGGAATCTTTGACAGCGGAATGTTGGAACAGCTTACGGATAAAAAATGGTATTCTCCGTTTCCGCAGTATCAGACAACGGAACGTCCGGACAGGGCGGCAATGGAAATGCTAAATGGAAAGATAGTTCTTCTCTGTGATAATTCTCCGTCAGCACTGATTTTGCCAAGTTCCTTTAATGGTTTCATGGAGAGTAGCGAGGACTGGTTTCATCATTTTACGATCGCCTCTTTTCTGAGAGTTCTTCGATATTTTGCCTTGCTTGTAACGACTCTTCTTCCGGGGCTTTATCTGGCTGTGATTCGATTTCATACGCAGCTTCTTCTGGCAAATCTGATATTGTCGTTTGCAAAAGCCCGGGAGGGAGTACCTTTTTCAAGTGTAGTTGAATTAATTTTTCTGGAACTCTCGTTTGAACTGATCCGGGAAGCAGGAGTACGCGTTCCGGGAGCACTGGGAAATGCGATTGGAATTGTAGGAGGTCTGATCATAGGGCAGGCAGCTGTCAGTGCAAATCTGGTCAGTCCAATCGTTGTTATGATCGTTGCGCTTACGGCATTGGGATCTATGGTAATTCCGGAAGAAGAATTTGCAGAAGCATTTCGATTGTTAAAATATGTATTTTTGTTTCTGGGTGGATATCTTGGTATTTTTGGAATTATACTGGGAATTTATCTTACACTTGCACATCTTTCCGGACTTCTGAGTTTTGGCATTCCATATTTACTTCCGTTCGTAAAAAAAGAACCCTGTCGTGATGCAGGTCAGGGAATTTTACGTGTTCCTTTTCGGCAGAGATGGCAAAGACCACTTTATACAAGATGGCAGCAGAAAATCCGCCTGCGGAAAAAAGGCTTTGAAAAAAATGATGGGGGAGGTTCTGAAGAAAAAAGAAAACAGGGGGAAAAGGACTTATGAAATTTGCAGAGAATAACAGAATTTCTCACAGACAGCTTTACAGGCAGATCATCCTGACTTTTCTGGCTCCTTTTCTGATATGTCTGCCTGGAAAAAATGGCATTCAGGGGATAAACGGTTTTTGGGGGGTTTTACTCGCAGTCATTCTTTTACTTGCAGATGTTTTTGTATTATTAAGAGTAACAGGAGGATATTCTGATATGGTGCGATTCTTTGGTGGATTCTGGGGGCGTGCCGTAGGAATTTTTTTTCTTATATATGTTATTTTTACAGCGGTATATCTTTTGAAAATACTGGGGAAGATCGTACCGAGATGGCTTCTTATGGGGATTTCACCGGGATGGCTTATTTTTGGAGCAGTAGTTGTATGCAGTGCAGGAACAGATCGAGGCGTTCAGCGAAGAGGAAGGATGGCAGAAGTTTCCGGTGGCGTATTTTTGCTTGTGATTCTTCTGATGATGTTATTGTGTCTGGGGCAGGTACGCAATGTTTATTTTTATGAGATGATAGAAAAAGAGATAATAAGTGGAAAGGGAATTATCCGGAATGGATATTATTTCCTGTGTGGATTATCCGGAATAGGACTTTTGCCGTTTATCATGCGTGATGTGGAGAGAAGAGGAAGTGCAGGTAAGACGATCATTGCAGCACTTCTCACAGTGGGAGGAATTATTGCAGGAATACTTTTTTTATTACCGGCAGTATTGGGATGGAAAAGATTTCTGTCAGAAGATTATCCGATCCTGCCGCTTCTTGCAGGTGCAGATCTGCCAGGAAATATTCTTGCAAGATTTGATGTGCTCTGGATGGGCTTTCTATTATATGGATTGTTATTTGCTGTGGGGAGTCTTTTTAATTATGGATATCAGATCACAAAGAAATGTCATCTGGGAACTGGCAGATACTGGATGCCGATCCTGATCTTTATTCTGTCCGTGACGGAAGTGTCTGAAGCAGATGTGAGAGTATTTTATCAAAACTATCTGGGCAATATATTTGTTCCGGGAGTTTTGGTCATTCAGATGGTAATTCTGTTATATGGAAAAAATAAAAAAGTTCGAAAAACAACTATGGTTGCTTTATTAGTCTGCACGCTGATGCTGAATGGATGTGCCGGAATTGAACCGGAAAAAAGAATGTATCCACTTGCACTGGGGGTAGAAAAGTCAGAAACAGAATGGAGATTTATTTATGGAATGCCGGAACAGCCGAGTGCTGAAGGACAGGAAAAAGAGAATATGGAAAATTCTGCACTTACAATAACAGGAGTGGATTTTGAAAGTATAGAAGAAAGTTATGATCGTTCGCAGGAAAAATATCTGGACAGGGGACATCTTCAGGTGCTGATTCTGCAGAACAGTCTGACGCAGTCAGATCAATGGCGTAAATTGCTGGCCTATCTGAAAAAAGAACCTCTGATCGGTGAAAATGTATATGTTTTTCGAACGGAAAATCCGTTACTGCTTGTCAACTGGAATAAAGAGGGAACTTCTGTGGGTGAATATCTTCAGGGACTTCTTGAAAACAGGATCCCGCAGCAGCAGAAAAAAGGGACCACTTTGCGGCAGATATATCATCAATGGTATGAGAGTGATGAGTTGATCGCACTTCCGGAGATCATCCTGCAAGATGGAGAAATACAGGTTTATCTCAGTTGAGAATAAAAATTTGCAGAAATGTCCATACTTCAGACAGAAAAGAATTTCTGGAGGTATAAAATGGACAGATTAAGAAACCGGAAAAAAAGATTTTTAATTTCTATATTGACGGGCATGCTGGCAGTAACATTTTTGTCTGGACCAACGAAGAGTGTCGATAATAGTAATATTATGGCATGGTGGGGGACGTTGTATCCGGAATTTTGTTTTGCAAAAAATGAAAATGTCAGTGATAATTATGAAAATACTGTAAAAGAGTCACCAAAGCTTTCCTTCTGGCTTGCGAAAGCTCTGGAGAGGTGGTAAGATTAAATGACAGTTCAGAAACGCATTGCTTTTCTGAACTTTACATATTAAACAGAACATAAAGAACTGGAGAAACAGATTTATGAAAATAGACAGAGATGCGCCGATTGGTGTGTTTGATTCCGGAGTGGGCGGTCTTACAGTTGCCAGGGAGATTATGCGAAATCTTCCCTCAGAGAAGATTGTTTATTTTGGTGACACAGCCAGAGTGCCTTATGGAAGCAAGTCAAAGGAAACGATCATCCGTTATTCCAGACAGATCGTTCATTTTCTGAGAGAGCAGAAAGTTAAGGCAATTGTGATTGCGTGTAATACAGCAAGTGCATTTGCCCTGGAGGCAGTGAAAGATGAACTTGATATTCCTGTACTGGGTGTGATAGAGGCCGGCGCAAAAGTAGCAGCAGAGGCAACTGATAACAAAAGAGTGGGTGTGATAGGAACTCTTGGAACGGTTGGAAGTGGTATCCATGAAGCTTATCTGAAACAGCTGGATCCGGAGATCACTGTGCTCGGAAAAGCGTGTCCGTTGTTTGTTCCGCTTGTCGAGGAGGGGTGGCTTCATGACCCGGTGACTACAGAAGTTGCATCCAGATATCTTCAGGAATTGAAAGACAAAGAAATTGATACGTTAATTCTTGGATGTACACATTATCCGCTGATTCGTTCTACTATCAGAGAAGTCATGGGAGAAAGTGTGCGGCTGGTAAACCCGGCGTATGAGACAGCCCTGCAGTTAAAATCACTTCTTGCAGAAATGAACATTTCCAGCAGTGGAAGCCGGGAGGAGGAATTTCCGTATCGCTTCTATGTCAGTGATCTGGCAGATGAGTTTAAGGATTTTGCTAATTCAATTCTGCCATATGATGTGTCAATGGCAAAAAAAATCGATATAGAGAAATACTAAAAATGAGGAGTAAGTATATGAACAAAGATGTGTTGATACATGTGCGCGGGCTCCAGATGATGGAAACAGAAGATGAACAGGAGCCGATTGAAATTGTAGTGCCGGGACAGTACTATTTTCGAAATGGAAGTCATTATCTTCGTTATGAGGAGATGATGGATGATTCTGCAGAAACTACAGTAAACTATATAAAGATGTCACAGGATGGTGTGGAAATCCGAAAGCAGGGTCAGGTAAATGTACATATGGTTTTTGAACAGGGAAAGAAAAATAAAACCTTTTATAATACTCCATATGGAACACTGCAGATGGGAATCGCAGCAACAGGACTGGAACTGAAAGAAAGCGAGGATGGCATTCAGATGAAAGTGGATTATGCTTTGGATATGAATGAAGAACATGTTGCAGATTGTTATCTGACAGTGCAGGCACAGTCAAAGGAAGCAGAGAATTTTATTTTATAAAAATAACTGAAATAAAAATGCCCGTAAAGCAGAACACTTTACGGGCATTAATTTTGTCAGGCGTTATTTGTTTTTGCTGAACATTCTCTTGAAAAATCCCTTTTTCTTAGGTGCCGGTGTTTCCAGAGAACCACGGATTCCCTTTACCCCTACGATGTATAAACCACTTACTTCAGCCTTTACTTCTTTTTTGACCGGGATCAGATCAAAAACTTTTTCATCTGCGATCAGTATGGAAATCTTCGGACCAACTTTTGCTTTAACGATTGGCAGTTTGGAACGACGCATCAGCTTAGGTGCCTGGTCGATTACCATCTGAGGCAGACCGGATTCTTTGAGTGGAAGTCGTTTTTTATCAATGACCAGCATGGAAACAGTCTGTTTTGCAGCTTCAATCTGTGCCTGCTGTTCTTCTTGCTTCTTCTGAGCTTTCTTTCCGAAGAAATAAAGTGCAACCAGGGCAATGATCAGAATGACCAAGATAACAAGAAGGACGATGCTAAGTGTACTCATAGATACCCTCCTCAATATGTATATATTTACAAATATTTATGCGAAATATATTCTATCATTATTTATTGCAAAAGGCAAACAAATTCACGAAAATTCCGCAAAGAAAAGGAAAAACGGTGGAAATTACACAGGCAAATAGGTATAATAAAAGAAATAAAACCGAGAGATTCCAGGATAGCAGAAAGAATCCCGGGTATACTAGGGATTACAGAACGAAAGAGCCAAGGAGTTAGTATGGATAATGATAAAAAGAGAAGCCGACGTCAATCTGAGAACAGACCGGCTGGATCTTCCAGAAGGGAAAATATGACAGAGGAAGAAAGGATGCGGGAACGCAGACGCAGACGGCGAATATTACAGAGAAAGCGGGAACGGCGAAGAAAATTAATCTTAAGCATAGTAGCCGTCGCCGCCATGTTTGCAGTGATTCTGGCAGTAAGAGGAGTTTCAGGCCTGATCAGGGGATCAAGGACTTCTAACGGATCAGCGTCAAAGGAAACAGTATCGAATGCTTCTTCAAATTCAAATGGAGACAAGCAGACAGAGGGTAGTGAAGCGACTGAGGAAACTGCTGTATCCGGGAAAGATGCCTTAACAACAGCAGAATTTAAAGCAAAACAGTATGATTACGATGGTGCGATCGAGATTCTTAAGAAGGATGCATCATACAGTGAAAACCAAGATATGCAGAATGCAGTGAAGAAATATGAGAACGCAAAGGCATCCTGTAAATCCTGGCCGTTAGAAGAGGTAACTCATGTTTTCTATCATATTTTGATTAAAGACCCAAGTAAAGCATTTGATGGTGACTATAAGGAAGCGGATTACAATCAGGTAATGACAACGATAGACGAATTCAACAAGATCACGCAGACGATGTATGACAAGGGATATGTCATGGTCAGTATCAAAGATATGGCAAAAGTAAATGAAGATGGAACGATGTCACCAGGTGAGATCCTTCTGCCGGAAGGAAAGATTCCTTTTGTACTTTCACAGGATGATGTCTGTTATTATCATTATATGGATGGAGATGGATTTGCATCCAAACTGGTCGTAGATAATGACGGCAAGATCCGAAACGAATATATTGAAGACGATGGAAGTGTATCTGTTGGTGATTATGATATGGTTCCATTGATTGATCGTTTTGTAGAAGAACATCCTGATTTCTCCTACAGAGGAGCCAGGGGAATTCTGGCATTGACAGGATATAATGGAATTCTTGGATATCGAACCGATATCAGTTATGAAACCCGTCCGGCAGATCTGGATGATAATAAGGTGGAATGGCTGGATGCACACCCGGATTTCAGTCTGGATAAAGAGCGGGAAGAAGCCAAGAAGGTGGCCGATGCCATGAAGGCGGAGGGATGGGAATTTGCCAGTCATACGTGGGGACATCAGAATATTGCTCAGATATCACTGGAACAGCTTCAGGCAGATACACAGAGATTTAAGGATAATGTAGATCCTCTGATCGGAGGAACTGATACTATTATTTTTGCATTTGGTACAGATCTGACGGTCCAGGATGATTATTCCGGTGATAAATTTGAATATCTCAAGAGTGTTGGATATAATTATTACTGTAATGTAGATTCCAGTAAGTATTTTGTACAGATTCGAGATCGATATTTCCGTCAGGGAAGACGTAATCTGGATGGATATCGTATGTATTATAATCCGGATCTTCTGGAAGATCTTTTTAATGCAAAAGACGTTTTTGATCCGAGCAGACCAACTCCGGTTCCGCCAATGAGTTAACAAATAAGAAAGAAGGAGTTACAATTATGAAGCAAAGAGCTGTGATACTTATATGTATTTTGTCAGCTTCTGTACTTCTGAGCGGCAGCCATATTCTGCCGCTTTTGAAACCTGTAACAGAAAAACAAACATCAACAATAGAAACTTATCAGACAGCTTCACAGGATAAAGTCGATACTGACAGCAGCGAATCTGAATCCGGCAAGACACAGTCAGTTCTTGATCAGGCAGCGATCATGTATCAGCAGTATAATTATGATGAAGCGATCAAATTGCTGAAAAATCAGGATGATTTTACAAAAAACAAAGACTATATGGATCTTGCAGCCAAGTGCCAGATTGCGAAGAAATCACTGGTCGAATATCCCCTGGAGAAGATCACACATGTGTTTTTTCACACTCTGATCAAGGATACAAGTAAGGCTTTTGACGGAGATTCGAAATCAGGTGGATATAATCAGGTAATGACAACGATCAGTGAGTTTAACAAGATCATACAGACTCTTTATGATAAGGGATACGTTCTTGTAAGTCCACATGATATGGCAACTGTAAATAAAGACGGTACAATGAGTCGTGGTAAGATTATGGTTCCGGAGGGCAAAATTCCATTTGTGCTTTCTCAGGATGATGTAAGTTATTACCACTATATGGATGGAGATGGCTATGCGTCCAGGCTTGTTCTTGATGAAAACGGAGATGTTAAAACAGAATATATCGAAGACGATGGAAGTGTATCCGTAGGTGATTACGACATGGTGCCTCTTCTGGATACCTTTATCAAAGAGCATCCTGATTTTTCCTATCATGGACGTAAGGGTATTCTTGCGATGACGGGATATGATGGAGTTCTTGGATATCGAACGGATATTGCCTATAAAGACAAGGATAATCTTCAGGATGATCAGAAAGCGTTTTTGGATAATCATCCGGATTTTGATTATGCTCAGGATGTCAAAGATGCAAAGAAGGTTGCTGATGCTATGAAAGCAGAGGGATGGGAATTTGCCAGCCATACCTGGGGACATAGGAATGCAACAACTTCCACTGCAGAAGAATTAGAGGCAGATGACAAGAAATGGAAGGCTTACGTTGCACCGATTCTTGGTGATACGGATATGGTTATCTTTGCATTTGGTGCAGATATTGGTGACTGGGAGGGCTATTCTTCTGATAATTCGAAGTTCCAGTATTACAAGAGTGCGGGATATAATTACTTCTGCAATGTGGATTCCAGTCAGTATTTTGTGCAGATCACAGATCAGTATTTCCGTCAGGGAAGACGAAATCTGGATGGATATCGTATGTATTATAATCCGGAGATGGTCAGTGATCTGTTTGATGTTTCAGAAGTATGGGATTCTTCCAGACCGACACCTGTTCCGGAGATGTAACATATAGTATATGGTTTCAGATAGAAATGAGAGGAGATTTTCATGAAGAAAAAAGTAATAGCTGCAATATTAGCCTCATGCATGGCAGTATCTCTTACGGCATGTGGGAGTTCAGATTCTTCCAAAAAAGAAACAGCTGTGACGGAAACAGACGCTGAGGAATCTGCGACAGAAAAAACAGATACTGAAAATGCAAAAGAAACAAGGATCGTATCTGTAAAAGATGTTTCCGACTATGTTACTATCGGAGAATATAAAGGATTTGTTCTGGATCGCTATACACAGGCAGTCACAGATGATGCGGTAGAAGCAGAAATCGCCTATGAGCTGCAGGATAAGGGGACAGAAGTAAAAAATGGCACTGTCGAAAACGGAGATATGGTAACTGTTAACTATACAGGTACCGTAGATGGCAAAGAATTTGACGGTGGAGTTGCAGAAGACTATGATCTGATCGTCGGTGAGGGAAGTGTTGGAATCGATGGATTTGAGGAAGGTCTTATCGGAATGAAAAAGGGTGAGACAAAAGAATTAGATCTTACGCTGCCAGAAGGATACAGTGAGGATGACTCGCTTTCCGGAAAGGAAGCTGTTTTTAAGGTGACTGTTCAGAAGTTTACAAGAACTTCTGAGCTGACAGATGAATGGGTCAGTGCCAACACGGATTACAAGACAGTTGATGAATACAAAAAATCAGTAAGAGAAGAACTGGAAAAACAGGCTGATATGGCAGCCGATAATCAGTTATATGCTGAGGCATGGGCTGAGGTCATTGACGCGTCTGAAATCAAGAAATATCCGGAAGAGGATGTCAAAAAAGCAGAAGAAAATTACAAAGCACTTAATGAGCAGACCGCCAGAGAGAGTGGGATGGAACTGAGTGATCTTCTGGAAGCATGGGGGCTGACAGAGGACGAATTTAATGAAGAATGTAAATCATATGCAGAGTCCAAAGTTGAACAGAACCTGATCGTTCAGGGAATCATCGACACCGAAGGTCTGAGTCTTAATGATGAAGAAGCTGAAGCATTGAAGAAAAATCTGCTTCTGGATTATGGTGCAACAAGTCTTGATGAACTTATAGAGATATATGGTGAGGATGAAGTAAATGAATCACTTGCACTTCTCCGAGTAGAAAAATTTATTGTTGAACAGTCAACTGTAAATGAAAAAACAGGAAGTCCGGAAGATTCCATTGAAAACGAAGATGCCTATGCAGATGCAGGAGCTACAGAATTTGAACTGACAGAGGATGACGGAAGTGATGCGGAAGAGCAGGAGGACACAGAAGAAAACATGTCAGATGAAGAAATTGAAGACGATGTAGCAGAGGAATGATTTTTTCACAATCAACTGATAAAACTGATACATTCTGCCTGTAATAGAATAAAAAAAGTTACTGTGAACGGAGTGAACAGTGACCATTAACGGATAGTTTTAAGACATAATTCAGGAAAGACAATTGTATTTCCATGATAAATGAGTTATGATAATACAGACAATATGCTACTGATGATAAAATCAGTAATTCAGACAACTGTTCAGCAGCCGGTCTCTTCCGAGATGATTTGGGATGCATGTTAATTCGTAACTGTAAGGATGCTGGACAGTTATAATTTCAGATATAAAATACAGCAGGTGGAAATTAATGGATAAAAAAGTATTGCGTGAACGGGTGCGCAAAAAGCAGCAGCAGATAAGACGACGCAAGATGATGAAAATGGGTGCATGCGTTATTGCAGTGATTCTTGTGATTGTTTTTATCATACGAGGAATTTTCATTCCCGTTGTTAATCGTCTCAGCGGAAGAGAGGTTGAAAAACCAGCACAGGTTCAGGCAGAGACAGATCAAAAAACAGAAAATTCAGGAAATGAAACAGATGCGGCGGGGACAACAACTGTCACAACAACAGTAAATACAGCCGCAAGATATCCACTTAAGAACGATCTGGCAAAGGCATCTCAGATGTCTATCGGATGGAATGAGAATGCAAACGGCAAATGGTATCAGAATGCAGATGGAACTTATTATGCCGGCGGTATGCAGGAGATAGATGGTTCCAAGTACTATTTTGACGAAAATGGTTATATTCAGACAGGCTGGGTAAGCGTTGGTTTTGATGATTATTATTTTAATGATGATGGTACATATGATCCGAATACACATAAACCGAGAATTGCACTTACCTTCGATGATGGACCGGGAGAATATACAGATGAACTTCTGGATTGCCTCGAACAGAATAATGCACATGCTACGTTCTTTATGTTAGGACAGAATGTAGGATCCTGGCAGTCGACAGTACAGAGAATGGTAGATATAGGATGTGAGATTGGAAACCACACTTGGGATCATCCGAGCCAGACACTGTTAAATATGTCAATGGATGATGTTCTGGCAGAATTCCAGAAGACGGATGATGCCTTGAAGGAAGCCTGTGGACAGATTTCCACAGTAGCCCGGGCACCATATGGAGCCGCAAATCAGGATATTTTTGATGCGGTACAGAAGCCATTCTTTATGTGGTCACTTGATACAGAGGACTGGAAGCTGATGGATGCGACAGCAGATTATAACGCGGTTATGAATGGAGATCTGACAGATGGAACGATCATTCTGATGCATGATATTCATGAGCCTTCTGTTCAGGCAGCATTAAAACTGATTCCGGATCTTACTGCTCAGGGATATAAACTGATGACAGTCAGTGAGCTTGCAGCGGCCAAGAATGTAACTTTACAGAATGCGAGCTATTCACAGTTCTGGGACAGTCAGCTTCAGGCAGGAACAATTCCAGGATATAATGGAAATTCAGATTCTGCATCTGCAGACGGAGACAGTGATGTTTCTGATGGATCTGACAGTTCTTCTGACAGCACAGATGTCAGTGATGGAAGTTCTTCTGATAGTAGTGATGATGGTTCAGCGGATAACAGTTCAGGAGATGAAGATTACGAAAGTGATGATTCAGGATCTGACGATTCAGGATATGATGATTCGTCAGGATATGATGATTCATCAGGATCTGACGATTCATCCGGAGAGGATGATTCAGGCGGTTATTATGATGAAGACTCCAGTGGAGATGATTCATACGATACATACTGAATAATGAATACAGATGAGGACAAGACAAAGAAGAATGTTTTGTCCTCATTTTTTGTTCGGGTGGCGTAGTTACTGTGAACGGAGTGAACAGTAATCGGATGACAAAAACTTGTGGTACTTTTAATTGACGTATTCAGACTACATTGGTATAATATGACTATAAATGGGCTGCAATAAGAGTGATAAAATGTGCAGATTACCGATGATATGTACAAATACCAAGGCAGCCAGTATTGATCCGGTAAGTCAGCAATGCTAAAGAAACTGACAGTGGATTAAAAGACTATATTTTAAGGGAGGAATTTCTGGATGGGAGAGAAAATGCAGTTTACAGAGCTGGATCAATATCTGTTCGGTCAGGGAACTCATTATGACATTTACAGGAAATTAGGTGCACATCCTACTACACAGCGTCGCAAAAAGGGAGTTTATTTTGCAGTATGGGCACCAAATGCCAGATCCGTTTCTGTTATTGGAGATTTTAATAACTGGGATAATCAGGCAAATCCCATGAATAAAGTAGGGGAAATCGGAGTATATGAGCTTTTTATTCCGGGTGCCAAAGTTGGAGATCTGTATAAATTCTTTATTGTCGGATATCATGGAGAGGAACTTTACAAGGCAGATCCATATGCAAATGAAGCAGAACTCAGACCGGGAACGGCATCCAGAATTACAGATATTACAGATTATAAATGGAAAGATACTACATGGATGAAACAGCGCCAGGAGTTTGATGAGAAATGTGCTCCGATGGCAATTTATGAAGTTCATCCAGGATCCTGGAAGAAACATCCGGCAGAGAATGAGAAAGATCCGGGATTTTATAATTATCGCGAATTTGCACATGAACTTGCAGCTTATGTCAAAAAAATGGGATATACTCATGTGGAACTTATGGGAATTGCAGAGCATCCGTTTGATGGTTCCTGGGGATATCAGGTGACAGGGTATTATGCACCGACTTCAAGATATGGTACTGCACAGGATTTTAAGTATATGGTGGATTATCTGCATAGAAATAAGATTGGTGTTATTCTTGACTGGGTTCCGGCTCATTTTCCGAAAGACGCGCATGGTCTTGCCAATTTTGATGGAACTGCAGTGTATGAACATGAAGATCCAAGACAGGGAGAGCATCCTGACTGGGGAACCAAGATTTATAATTACGGACGTCCGGAAGTAAAGAATTTCCTGATCGCAAATGCATTGTACTGGATTGAAGAATGTCATGTGGACGGACTTCGTGTAGATGCAGTTGCATCAATGCTGTATCTGGATTATGGCAAAAAAGACGGCGAATGGGTTGCAAATAAATATGGAGATAACAAGAATCTTGAAGCGATAGAGTTCTTTAAACATCTGAATACGGTCGTACTTGGAAGAAATCATGGTACGGTTATGATTGCAGAGGAATCTACTGCATGGCCGCAGGTTACCGGTAAAGCAGAGGATAACGGACTTGGATTTTCACTGAAATGGAATATGGGATGGATGAATGATTTCCTGGAATATATGAAGCTGGATCCATATTTCCGTAAAGGAGATCATAACAAGATGACTTTCTCCATGACATATGCATACAGCGAGAAATATGTACTCGTTATTTCACATGATGAAGTTGTTCATCTGAAATGCTCTATGCTGAATAAGATGCCGGGTTATCCGGATGACAAATTCAAGAATCTGAAGGCAGCATATGCATTTATGATCTTCCATCCGGGCAAGAAACTTCTGTTTATGGGACAGGATTTTGGTCAGCTTCGTGAGTGGAGTGAAGAGAGAGAACTTGACTGGTACCTTCTGGAAGAAGACAATCATAAAGATCTGCAGAATTTTGTTAAGACATTGTTCCATATGTATAAGAAATATCCGGCACTTTATGCCGGAGATAATAATCCGGATGGATTTGAATGGATCAATGCAGATGATGCAGACAGAAGTATTTTCAGTCTTGTGCGTAAATCACCGACCAAACGTAACAATCTCTTGTTCGTGGTAAATTATACACCAGTAGAACGTGCGGACTATCGTGTCGGTGTTCCAAAGAAAAAACAGTACAAACTCATTATGGACGAGCATGGTCTTCTGGATAAGCCGAAGGTATTTAAGGCAGAAGCCAAGGAATGTGATCACAGAGAGTTTTCTTTTGAATACCCGCTTCCGGCATATGGAATTGCAGTGTTTACATATTAATTTTTGTTATAAAGGCATTGCAATTTACAGAAATATGGTTTATACTGAACGCGAATTAGAAAGCAACTAACTGATTAAAATCTCGAAAGGAGAATGAAAATGAAAGTATCCAACATTAAAGATATCGACAAATTTTTTGAAGTAGTAGACAGCTGCAAAGGAAGAGTAGAGCTTGTAACAGGTGAGGGAGACAGACTGAACCTGAAATCCAAATTATCCCAGTATGTATCTCTGGCAAACATTTTCTCCGGCGGAGAGATCCCGGAACTGGAAATTGTTGCTTATGAGAAAGAAGATATTGATAAACTTCTGAGCTTCATGATCAACGGCTGATCAAATCAGCAAACAATATTGTTGTTTGCAGGTACTCAGATAACTGTGAATAAAGAAAGCGAAGAGTAATGATAAACACAGTGGGGGCGTGACTGGTTCATGTCCCCATTAGCATTATGCATGGCAAAATTAACCAGGGGGTGCATGCACTTCCTGGTCAAGCTACGTTTGGAGTTAGCCTTGCTAAA
>CAKRTP010000017.1 GCA_934402155.1 uncultured Blautia sp.
AATAGAGGATTTGTGTAACGGTAGCACACCGGACTCTGACTCCGTTTGCGGGGGTTCGAATCCCTCATCCTCTGCCATGGCAAACACATACGAACACCCGGTTGTGTGGTTCAGCAATGTGTTTGCAGTAATTGTGAAAATCCCGTGAGAAAAATCTCACGGGATTTTTTATACAACTCTTGTGTAACTCTCAATACCATTCTTCTTTGCGCACGATCCAAACAGGGAAAGACCTGGGTACCGCATGGTCGTATACGCGATACCAGCCTTGCGGTTTCCCGTTGCCGCCCTCCCAGTCTGAACGGACTTCCCAGCGGCACCAACCTTCCTGCACCTGCATTTCTGATTTACACTCAGAATGTATGCCGTCCTCACGGCAAATAAAATCCGGGACATCCTCTCTGTTTGGGCAAGCGTCCTTCGCTATGATATACGCCTCTCCATCACAGTCATAATCCCATGCGTCCCAGACAAATCGCCGCTTCATCCCATTACCTCCTGTTCACCGTCCGCAAACGGATAAACCTCCACTTCACCAGATGCAGTGACAACGGTATCATGTTCTGCGGGGATGCCAAGTAGCCCGTATGCGGCCCAATTACATCCGCTGCTGTCTCCCTTCTTCGGTGAACCCTTTCCCGTGTACCGCCCCAGGCACTCCTGATAAGCGCAATTTGGAGACTTTGCTCCTGCGTCTTTGAATTCTTGCACGGACGCGATATGGCCACACATGGGGCATCGGAATCTCCACTTGAGCATATCTGCCCCAAAGCGGCGTTCTGCCTCTGCTCTCCATGCCTCAACACTGCTGTACTTCATGCTGACCCCCCTTAGTCCACAAATGTTTTCCGTCGGCCATCCCAAATGCCAACATAGCTTTTTCCGCCGAAATAGACGCTGTATCGATCATCGGCAATCGCCTCAATGACAAGCCGCTGCTTATCTGGGTTGTACCCCAGCTGGCGGACGGCAACCGCAATTTCCTTTTCTGCCGCAATTGTTGCCCTCAGGCGTTCCACGGTCACTTGACCCTCAAACACCAATGTGCTATCTTTCATGGTCATGCCTCCCTTAAAGTGGTTTAATATTTTCATCAGAAACAAAGAATACTGCATTCTTGTACTTACGAGGATGCCTTACTTTCGTCACCCGGGCATACTCAATGGCCTGTACCCGCGCGACCTGTGGACAGCAAGCTTTAACAAAGTAGGTCAAGCCGATAACGGGTTTACACCCCTTCGGGGGTGTAGCTCCCCGTACCGTCACTTCCACCTGATAGGTTTTATCCATTGGAAACCTCCTTCACCGTTCACGGCGGTACATGTCAATCAAATCCTGCTGCCACGCATTGACAAGCTGCCGTTCCTCCAATTCCTCCATCCGCTCAGCTTCATACTGCGCAATCTCGATTTCACACTCACAGCCCTCAGAAAGAGGCAGCCCACAATAGGGACAAAAGCATTTCTCAAACATCACTGCACCTCTTTCAGCCTTTCAATGATGAAAAGTGCACGGGCGAATGTCGGGAACAGCTGTCCGTTCACATATCTGCAAATCTGAACCCTGTCGATGCCGAGAATGCGTCCCAGCTGAGCACAGGAAAATTCCTTATCAGCTCTCACCTGACGCATTCGCTCAACCGCAGCGGCCTTCGTCATCTGCTCCGTTTCCATGTCCGAGTCCTGCTTTTCGGCATCACCCCCGACACTGTACTCAATACCGGCCTGTTTCAGGAAGCCCAGGACATACCGCAGGCGCTCATTCCGGCAAGTAGCAACGATGGATGCCGCTTTCAGATAATCATCGACGGTAACATCCCTGCCCGCTTCCTTACGCCTGTACTGGCCAGTCTTGCGGATTGCGGGAAGCACTTCACTTGTGACCCAGTGCTTAAACTTTTTGGCATTGGGAAGCTTACTGGAAAAGATCAGAGAGTAAAGACCGCTCTCGTTGATAATGGTCATATCCTGAACTCCTCCAAGGGTGTCACATTTCGTTACCCCCTTGTCTTCTTTGTCCACATGGTCAGCAAGAGCTTTCCGGGGATTGCCGTACCCCAGCACCAGAGCCACGTCCTTTCCAACCAGCCATGGCTCCCCATCAATCGTCAGGCCGCGAACGCCGCCGAAATCAGGGTTTTGAAATAATTGCAGTTCGTTTTCCATTTGTTTTTCCTCCTAAAAATTTGGTTTATAAATTCTGGCATACGCTGTGTAGCCATTTCTGCTGTACTTAATGTGAATCCCTGCCTTGTCAAGTTCCTGCTCTATCTTCCAGGACACATCATCCAGGCCCAGACGGATTTCTCCACGGTTCAACAGGTGAAGAATACCTCTGGCAACCTGCATATCGGTAGAAGAACCTCTAACCAGTTCCAGATGCCGATTCATTAGCCGGTAACGAATAAGATTGTCTTTAAGTTCCACCGTAATTTCCTCCGTTGCCCTCGTAACCTCCGGGGCGGGTATGTACTCAGATTTTGTTAATCAGTGTGCGGAAATGAAAGCACTGAATGTTATAGCCACCGGCTCCGATTGTTTGAACCTTTGCGGTTCCCCTCGTACCGACGATGAAACCGTTGAGGTCTTGCTTGTTTCCAATGCTCAGGCCGGATGCATCCGTGATCTCGCCCACAATCGCATTGGTGCGCTCGATGATGAAATCATACTTCCTGCTGGCCTCTTCATTCAGATCCTTTGCAAGCCGCTGCATGGCTGCTTCTGGGGTTCGCTCACCGATATAGGGCTTCAAATGCTCATATTCACCTTCACGCACCTTCTGCTCACCCTCACGAAGTGCGCCCCAACGATCGGTGTAAGTGAATATTTCGTAATAGCCGCGTACCTTACAGCGAAATGCGGTATTTGCCTCTTCATAGGCGGCTTTTGCGGATTCATACTCAGGGCTTTTGTATGCGGTGTCGGAAAACGCACAATACAGGCTGCGCACATGCTGTTTTTCGCTGAAATAGGAGTTCAGGCCATCGCCATAGAATTTGATGCAGCGCTGCTTCCACATTTCAAGGAACTCAAGAATTGCAGGAACGTTCCGGCTGTTTGCCTTTTCCAACGCGGCTTTCAATTCAGCCCGATACTTTTCGAGTCCCTGCCGGGCCGCTTCCAAATCGCGCTGTGCCCAGCGGAGATCACGTTCATCGTAGTAATACGGGTTATCCTCCCATCCTGAAGCTTCCGCCTTGCGAATACGCACTAGTTTCTTTTCCAGCCTTTCAACCTCCTTCTCCTTACCGGCGATCCGCTTTTGAATAAAATCAACACTTGCCATTTGTTTTTCCTCCTCCGTAGGTCTCAGTTTATGCTATCGCGTAATCTAATTGTATGTTATTACATTTATGCATAAATGTCAAGCATAATTTTATGCTTTCGCATATTTTAATAAAAAATTAAAGCCTGCAAACGCGCTCCCCATCACCAGGAGTTACAATTGCGGGCTTTTCCCTATATTATACGTATATATAGGCGCTATGACGTAAATGCGCTCATAACGCCTATATTTCTACTACTCTATAGAAAAAATTGTAGCATTGTAGCATAAGCCGAAAAGTCCTTGCGGCACAAGGGTTTTTCACGTCTACAAAGTTTGTAGCAGAATGTAACTTTGTAGCGTAAGAGGCGCTACAAACTTTGCCCCAAAAAGCCCAATGCTACAATTCTAACCGCCCTACTCCTTATAGAATCCGCGCTGGCTATTGTATGGCCCAAAGCGCACCGGCCCGCCAAACCGCTTCCATCCCTTCAGGTTTGAAAGAACGGCATTGATTTCCCGCGTATCGGTGTTTTTCAGGTCCTTGATGCTTCCGTTGAACAGCTCACACCAGACCTCGACCGCGCATATCCGATCACGGTCTACCAGTTCGACGCTCCGCCCGTCCTGCGTATGCAGTTGCCCCGCCCAGAAGTCCCGCCTGCGGTCAACGCCCCATTTTCCCCAATCAGAGGGAACCTGCTTCTCGACAAACGCCTGAATCAAGCCCTCGCGGGCGGAGGCTTCACGGTGTTCCTCCTGCTTGACCTTCGCATCAGCTTCTACTGAGCCGGAGAGATACAGAGATTCACCAGCCTGCCAGCGGGTTTTTGCTTCCGCCCATACCTGCCGGATATAATCGTCTGTGAGATCCTTCCATACGGTTTTTGAATGCGGGATTTCCCCCACATCCACAGGCCAGAAGCGGCGGTTGCCGGTGGTATCTTGCAGAAATTCAACCTCATTGCAGGTGCCGAAGAACACACAGCATCGGGGGAGTTCCCGGACGTGTCGGCCATATGCGGCACGGTAGCGGTCAGCCCGAAGGGATAGGAACTGCTTAATGCGGGCAATATCTGTCTTTCTGAAAGCGTCCAGCTCTGCAATTTCAATAAGCCACACGCCCTGTAAAAGCTCAGAGGCTTCCTTCCCCTCGAAAGTGCGGATGCTATCGTTAAACCATCCGAGGCTCATTTTGTCCAGCAGCGTAGATTTACCGATGCCCTGCGGGCCTGCAAGAATCAGCATATTGTCAAACTTACATCCGGGGGTCATGGCACGGGCGATTGCAGCCGTAAAGCTTTTACGGCACACCGCACGATTGTATTGCGTATCTGCGGCCCCGAGGAAATCTATAAACAGCGTGTCCAGCCGGGGCGTTCCATCCCACTGTAGGCCATTGATATAATCCTGTACCTCGTTAAAAGCGTGGGAGGACGCATGAATATCAAGGGCACTGTCAATATTGCCCCGGCTTGTGATTCCCCAGTAGCGTTCCAAATACCAGTACAGGCCGTTATTGTCGGTATCCGACCACAGGCGGCGTTTGCCACTCGTATTCCAGGGTAACGCTGCCAACACCTCGCCGCGTCCCGCGAACTGGTTCAGGGCAAACCTACCCTTTAAGAGCGGATCACCGTCAAGGATAATCCGAATATTGTCAATCGTTCCCTTGACGGTATTGTTCTGGTTGCGTTGGAGACGTTCCGCCCAATCAGGATCATCTTCTGGTGCTTCACTTGCGATACCCTCAAAGTCCTTTAATGCCTGCTCATGCTGTTCTTTGTTGAGTGTAGCTATCACACCATGATCCTGCAAAGCCAGGTCGCACATAGCCTTATAAGATGGAAGCTTGATAACCGGGGTATCGGGGGCGGCCTTTTCGTCCTTATCCCCGAACAAATGCAGGCGTACAAGGTCAAATGCATTCACCAGCCGCCCACTGCAAGGGTCTGTTGCGTGATGGCTGTAGAGGAATTTCGCATTGTCATAGATGATTGCGCCGCCTGTGGTCGAGCCTCCAAGATAGGTATATCGGTCTTCTGCACTGTCCACTGGTTCATAGATTTTTGGTAAAAAGGTATCCATTGCCGAAAGCACATCATAGGTACGGCAAAACGCACCAACAATGCCAGACTTTTCCAGCGGGTTCCCCTGCTTTGATGCCAGCTTTTGATAACTGACGGCGTTAGGAACCTGCGGCCAGCTTAGATAATTGCGCCAGTCAATATAGGTGCCCAGTAGGAAGTCTGCGGAAATCAGCGGTGCATCCTTGCTCTTAAAGATGAATTCACTGTCAGAGCAGCAGGACGGCCAATACATCAGGCGGCACGCCTCAAAGGTGGTAGCGTCGGCCATACCGATGCCAACATACGCCGCCACGCGCCGGGCGCACGGCTCATATTCGTCGGGTGTTACTGTCCTGTCAAAGGGAACCACAACACGTAGCCGGGGAGCTGACGGCGTATGCTTGCGGGTGCTGTAGACCGCATAGCCGCATTCAAGCTCTTCCATCTTAGCGATTACCATGTCTGTCTTCCAGCCGGGGATATTATCAAAGTCCAAGGTGATGATATCCCGCCCAATCATATTGTTGGCCTTTCGGCGCAGACCGTTCAATGCGCCGCCTACAAAGCCGCCCACATCCTTCAAGTCGTCCTGTTGTGCTTTTTTCATGGTCATATACTCCGCCAGAGTTTCAGTACCGCGCACGGGCATACTCAAGCGGTCATACAGTTCTGAAATGGTCAAAGCTGATTGCTGCCACGCCATATCATGCCGGTTACTGCCAACAGATATGGTGATTTGTCTGTCATATTTCATGTTTGGTTACTCCACTTCATAGGATTACCCCCCCCCCACTTTCAGGGTGGGCGATATCGCCGCGTGTAGCCTTTTCAGCTCATTTTCTCCGTCAGCCGAAGAAACAGCCTATCGAGTTTTTCACCTCGCACCCGGTCAACCTCTGCGCGATTGCCGTAGATGACCTTGAGCTGCTCCAGCATAATTTCCACATCAGCGATTTCTTCTGAGATAGCAGAGACGTTCTTTTCACCCCGAATGTTCTTAGACAGTTCTTTGGTCAGCTCAGACATTTCCTCCATAGCCATCACGAGCTGGGACTGCTTGCCATAAGTACGGACGGCCTCACTGTATGTATTACGTCGAATTGGAGCCGAAGCAGCCTGCAAACGGGCTGCCAGCTCTTCAATTTTAGCATTCTGCTCACGTCTGTACGCCTCTGAAGCTTCGAGTGCCTTTTCCAATTCTTCTCTGGTCATTTGAAAACCCTCCCGGATTTCTTATCCTTGATTTCGATACGGTTTACCAGTTCAAAGCCACTTTTGCTGATAATGTACTTCAGCACCTTGACTAGCACATTCACATCACGCTCTAAAGCGTTTTCCTCCTGAATAACGGAACGGAGGCCAGCATAAGCAGTAGGGTCATAGTAGCCCTCGCTGTTGTATTTGGGATTATCTGTCACGTTGCACCTCCTTAACAGTCCACTTCGATAATAGCTGTCGGGAACCTGTCGCAGTTGTCCGCAATTTTCGTAAGGAAATCCGCCGTAGTCTCCACTGTACCCCAGTGGTTGTCCGGCTCAAACTGCCGATAACGCTGTGGATGCAGCATCAGCAAGGACGCACCCTGCATAAGAATCGGGTACATATCAAAGCAGCACTTGCCATTCCACTCAGAAGGGTAGGAGCCGCACACCTCTTTAATCATGGCGGCGGTGTTGGATGTGTGGTTGATCCAATCATCGCCAACGTACACCCATTGATCCGTACCCTCCAACTTTGCTTTGAAGCTCACGTCATAGCTCATTGTGTAGCTCCCTCCCCTTCTTCAGCGTTCCAGGCCTCCACGTCAACACCTATTTCTTTCAGTTTTTGACAAGCCAGCCAAGCATTGGCGTCCGGCATTTCGTAGTAATCCCGCAGTTTATCGTGTTCCGCCTTAAAAGCCTCCCAAAACTCTCGAAGACGCTTTTGCCCGAAACCCAGGTGCTGATGCAGGACGTACAACACCATGGCGTCAATGTCATTGGTGTATCGCGTGTCAGCCTCCAATATCTGTCGGTTAATCTCAAGATTCAAAGCCTTTTTCTCTTTGGCCGTAAGTTCGGCACCGAAAACCTGGCCTTTATATTGCTTAACTCTCATCGTCTTCAAAAATATCCGGGTTGTCCATAATCACCATGTAAAGAGCCTGTGCCAGTTTGTCAACACGCTTTTCATCATGGTCTCTGTAGCCGAGGAAATCATAGATACCGTGAATAAGCTCATGGATAAAATCGGCCTTCATTTTACCCGATGCCTGATTGGGGGATACCCTGATGGCAAGGTCGGTATAGCTGATTTCGGCGGAAACATTTGCGCTTCCAAGGTCGAAGTTATCTGTGATTTCCACGTCATAAACTTTGCCGCCGATTTTGACGGTCTTAGGAACTTTCATCATTTTCCTCCTTCTTAGTTAGGTCAGATTCTACGGTCAGCAGCATCGGCGGAACGCCCGCACCCAGGGTATAAAGGTAAATGCGCCCGGTCTTCTTAACCGTCTCCAGTTCTTCAGGGGACAGCTCCCAGCAGGTTTCTACACCGGGTGTTCCGTCATCGCATCGATAGGATGCGCCGGGCAAGTCGAAGCAGCCGTCCTTCCTGTAGAGGGCATTTGCGTAATCTGTCTTAACTGGCTTCATGTGAACCTCCTTAGTAATCAACACCGATGTACTCAAGTACTCTGGCCCATCCAAACTTTTCACCAGTAATGGGGTCGGTACAGCACTTGAACATCCAATACTCCCATTCTTTGGGGTTGCGCTCTTTTAATAGATCAAATCTATGCGGACGCTTTTCAAGGTGAATGCCAAAGCCACACATAGAGCAGCCTGTCCTTTGCGCTTTCGTAGTGTAAAGCTGCCCGTCTTCATTTCTTTCTATCGAGCCATAAATGGCGGGGACTGGAACACTCAGATCAAGAGCCAACTGGAGAACGTCTTGCCGCGAAAAGATAGCAAATGGAGCAGAGCGTATCGTCGATTTGCCAAAGTAATTGCACCCGTTTATCCTGAGGGACTTTGCCCTACGGCCTCCTTCCGAGGCCATCAGACCGAGGAACGGTACACTGTTATGCTCTTTCGCCCAGTCATCACACGGCTTTTCCTTGAGATAGTAGCAGCACTTAGAAGAAACCTGGAACGGAGCAATGGCATAGTCCGTTCCCTCTTCGGAGTTTGCGTAGCCAGCGAACTTTTCAAGCCATTTTTGAGACATTTTCATCCGGCTGTTCTTCTGAAAGCCGCCGTATGCACCAGTCTCACCTGTAATGATTGCATGACGAACTGTGGCATTTTTTTCGGTAGGATTGGCAAGTGTTTCTATTTTTGCGGCAATTTCTTTGGACAGAACAGGAAAACCAAATTCCTGAATAATCTGCTGTTTCGTCCATCGGTGTTCCCGCCCATCGTCATCCACACACCGAACAGCGGACTTCAGACACTCTATGCCCAGCTGCCTGTGTACCTCCTGAATCGACTTATCTTCCAGGTAGGACACGCTGATTCCTGGTGCATCAATCCCGATGGACTTCAGGAACAGAAACAGCGTAATAGAATCAAGGCCTCCTACGGAGACATGGTAGTTCAAATCACGCTTTTCACATTCCCGCACAAATTCCTGTGCCCGGATTCTGGCATATGACACCTTAAAATCATATGGCATTTTTTCCTTTACCATGAAATCAGCAATTCGGCGCTTCCCATCAATTCGCTCCATTCGTTCGATAACGTTTTCCGGCATAATCACACCTCCTATACTTCCATGCCGCAAATTGGGCAAACCATCGTTTCCAGCTTGATTCCGCAATGAGGGCAGCGCATCCGAACATCTGCGCTTGCTCCTTTGTCTCTGTAGGCCGCTGCTGCTGATTCCATATTGTTGACTGCCTGGGTAAAATAGCTGTCTTTCAGTTCAATGCCAAGCCCCCTGCGTCCCATGATGACCGCCTGATACGGGACAGAGCCGATACCCGCAAAAGGATCCAGCACAATGTCATTCGGGTTCGTCCACAGGTCAATACAGCGCTCGATCACGTCAAGCTGAAGCGGGCAAATATGCTTTTCATCCTTTTCGTCCCGCGCTGATTTCCGCTGAAGGGTGTTGGACTGCCGAATGTCCATCCAAACTGGGGACGCGTACCGCTGCCACACGTCAACCGGGAAGGATTCCGGCGTGTGCGGGATTGGTTCGGGATTTTCACCCGGCTTACGGAACGTGACAACATAATCAGGCAGCCCCTGACGGCTCATGGCGCTGTCCTTGCGGATCTGCTTGTGCAGCAGTCCCAGTGCCTTTGTCCGCTGCATTTCCGTGACGGGATTTTTCCACACCGTAACCTCAGAATGGAAGATGAACCCAGAATCAGTAAAGGCACGGATAATGTCACCGCGAAAGTCTTTGACACCGATGAAGCCGTCGCGGCTTTTCATTGCAGGAAGGTTCATACAATGGACGCTGACCAGCCGCCCCGGCATAATCACGCGGTAGAGCTGTTCAATCAGAAAAAGAAAATGCTGCTGGAACTCTTCATTATCACGGCTGTTGCCCATATCCCGGTCACTGCTGGAATAGGTATACAGGCTTGCAAACGGGGGCGAGAAAATGGAATAATGTACGCTGTTATCGGGTATTCCCTGCATGGTTTCCACGCAGTCACCCTGATACATAGCATATCGGTCATCGATTTTTTGATTAAGCACATTCATTCTTAAATTCCTCCCATGCGGGGTATGTCATATGGGTTTCAGGGTGATAGGGCGTTGTGATCCGGCAAGTGCTCTGAAGCTCCTTTTTGGTAATCTCCTTCGACTGCTCCACCATTGCCCGCCGCATCTTCTCACAGTCAGCCTGCTTCCGCGCAATATTATCTTTGACACAGCCCTCCCGGCTGCTGATAACGATGTACACGTCAACAGGCTTTTTTTGCCCAAAGCGCCAACACCGGCGCACAGCTTGATAATACTGCTCATAGCTGTCAGACAGGCCGACGAAAATCATCTTGCTGCACTGTTGCCAGTTCATGCCGAAACCGGCAATGCTGGGCTTTGTGACGAGGCACTTACAGAGGCCAGCAGTAAAGCTCAGCATCCGATTTGCCTTATCCTTTGAACTGTTGCCGCCCGTCACTTCCACCGCATTCCCGATTTTCGAGGCAAGCAGGGTACTTTCCGCATTGAGGTCGCACCATACAAGCCATTGGTCATCAGAGGTGTTCACCAGGTCTGCGGCTGCTGTGCAGCGCTGTTCCAGTGTCTCTTTTCTGGCTTTTCGCCTTTGCGTCAGCGTCATAGCCTCCGAAACAGGTTCCGCACCGTCTGCAATGATTTCATGCACCCGGAGTTCAGGCAGGTCGTACCCTTCCACGTCATAGCCCAGGTCAGCCGGAGAGTTCATAACCACTGCCCAGGAACCCATCCATTGCCAGAAAACGTCCTCAGCGTGTCCCTTGAGCCGCCATTTGGAGGTTTCGCCGCCATCGTGGACAAAGAACATTGCAAGCATTTCAGAGTAGGACATAACCCCTAAAAACTCAGCATGGTTGCCAAGTTCCATGAAATCATTCGGTGCCGGTGTAGCTGTACACGCCAAACGGAATGGAGTATCACTGAAGAAATCGATTATCTGGTTTCTTACCTTGCCGGTAAAGGATTTCAGAATACTGGATTCATCCAGCACTACCCCACTGAATTTACAGCCCGCGAACTTTTCAAGCTTTTCATAGTTTGTGATATTGATTCCAGGTTTTAGGTCTTCCGCTTTCTCGCAGAGGGTTACTTCGATGCCGAATTTGATTCCCTCTGCTACCGTCTGGGACGAAACGGCCAAAGGCGCAAGGATCAAAACCATGCCGCCCTTGTGCCTGTGGACCTGATTGGCCCATTCAAGCTGCATCAGCGTTTTTCCAAGGCCGCAGTCCGCAAAAATGGCCGCCCGCCCTTTTGCAAGTGCCCACCGTACAATATCCCGCTGGAAGCCGTACAGCTTCGGATTCAAATCGTCTGCGTCCAGGCGAATGCTTTCGGCATTAATCGATTGGCTGACCTTGTGGGAAATAAAGCTTTGATAATCCGTCATGGCAATTCTCCTTAATTCAGGCCCCAGAGAAATGCCTTCAGCCACTCCGGGAGCGTGGAATGCATCATCCGCCTGATAAAGGTGAGCCTGTCCACTGCGCACAGCAGGATAAGCGCCGAAGCGGCAAGAGCGATTAGAGCGATTACGACAATGGAAATAGCCAGTACGCATTTTTTCACCCTGCGGCTATGTAATCGTCTGCCATACAGATCCCGGTGAGGTGCCTGTGATTTACTCTTCATCATCTGCGTCCTCTCTGTCTCCGAACATACCAAGCTTCGCGCCCAGCTCCATGGCAGCGCTGACTACGGTATAAAGGTCTCTGCCGCCCATGTTTATCAGTTCGGCAATGATACGGGCGGTTTCTTCGGTTTCATCCTCAAAATGGAAAACGAGGCCCTTATCCAGTTCCTTAATAGAGCCATCTTCGTATTCAACGGTAATCCGCTTTGCGGCGGGAGTATTATCCATTTGTATTTCCTCCTCATAGAGCATCAAAAATCACGGGGATTTTGGCCTGCAAAGCTTCCAGTGCCGGTGTAGCTATCTCCCTCATTTGCGGGTGAGCCGCAGAAGAACAGCGCAAGCGGAAAAAGTGCTGCCACTCTCGAAGATTTGCCGTCATAACAACCTCTGTCTTCAGACTGTTCGGGAGTACCGCACGGGCTTTCTGCGGTGAGCAGCCCCAGTCCAGCAGCTCAAAATAAGCTGCCTCCGCCGCCTTGCAAGCGCGCTCCCAGGCGCGGTAAGCACAGGTGTCGGGATCAAGGTACACAGGCCGTACTACGGTAATTTCACCGCCGAACTTCCCTTTACTGTAATTACAGTATCGTGTACTCTCCTGACAGTATGAGGCCAGACGGTGCCGAACAATTTCATGCGAGACACCACGGTCACAGATGAATTTAATCGTAATGCTGAAGTGCTCCAGCACCGCTTCATGCTTCCGATTCATAATCAGCCGGACAAAATTTGCCGCGCTGGCCTCGGTAATTCGGTCTTCGGATTTGTAACAAACGCGCCCGCACTGCTCGATGTGCTTCAAAATGGCTTCGCCGTCAATGGGCGTCATAATTTCAAAGCCGGGTGTAATGATTTTCACTTTTGCCTCCTAATCTTTCTTGAAGAACTCGCCAACCCAGCCGTCAGCACCAAGCGGCAAGCCTGGTGCCCAGGGGATAGGAGTTGACATAATTTGAATCACACGGTTCAGCATTGTTTTATCGTCAGCGAATGGGGCGATATCGATAACAACTTCATCGTGAACATGGAACACTACGGGAAATCCCTCAGCTTCTAGATGCTCAATCGCCTGTGCCAAGCAGTCACGGGCAATCGCCTGTACCACATTTTCAACAAGCTTTCCGCCGTAGGTTTCTACCCGTGCCCACTTGTTTTTATCGTTAAGCCCCATGTACGTAATGGAGGGGTTTCCCCACCTGTTCTCTCCGACACCCGGATCAACGTAGTAAAGCTTGCGGCCCGATGGGAGCCGAATTGTGAGATAGGAAATTCCCTGGCTCTGGTCATGTTCCCTTGCCACAGTACAGCATCGAACATTAACAGAACCGCCATTTTGAATCACGCTCACAGCCGCCGTGTCAAAGGCATACCACAAATCACGGATTTTGGGGTTCGTATCACGCCAGCGGTTCACAATATCCTTGATTTCGTCATCGGATAAGCTATCCAGCTGATGCCCCGTGTCCATGTTCCGCATAGCTGCCACACCGCCCTGATAGCCCAAAGCCAGCTCTGCAACCTTGCCGCGCTGTCTAAGGGAATACTCAGGATTTCCTTTTTTAATGCGCTCTATGGGGACGCCAAACATCTGAGAAGCAGATGCTTCATAGATTTTGCCGTGGGTTCGGAAAACCTCAAGTCTCCATTCCTGATCCGCAAGCCACGAAATAACCCTGGCTTCGATAGCGGAAAAATCAGCGTCAATGAGCACGTTGCCGGGGGCCGCGATAAATGCTGTACGGATTAACTGTGACAGGGTATCATTCGGTTTCCCATACACTAGCTGGATGGCGTTAAGCTTTTGCCCTCGGACGAAATCACGGGCCAGCTCAAGTGGCTCTGTGTAGGTTCGCGGTAAATTCTGCACCTGTACCAACCTTCCGGCCCACCGTCCTGTACGATTTGTACCGTAGAACTGAAGCAGTCCGCGTACCCGGCCATCCGGGCAGACACAGTTTTGGATAGCGTCATACTTTTTCGTGGAGCTTTTCCCCAGTTCTTGTCGAATTTCAAGCATCCGCTGCACAGCATCACTGTTCGCGTCTCGCCCAAGAAGCGCCGCCACTGTTTCTTTGCGCAGACTGCTCACCTCTTCCCCGGTTTCCGCTTCCAGCCATTGAGCAAGCTGCTTGACACTGTTCGGGTTGAATAAGCCGGTAAGCTCCTTTGCCTCTTTGGTGAGGGTAGAGCGCACAGTTTCGCCCAGAGCCAGCGCGCCATGGACGAAATCCATATCCACAGCCACGCCCCGATCATTGATAAGCAGATCCGTCTCCCACTGCTTCTGGACGAAATCAGGGACGGGGAATGCCGATAGCCGCCGCTCAATTTCCATCTCCGAAACAACATCCTGAGCGTTGTACTCTTTGAACAGCCGCCATTTATCAGGGTCATGGTGCGGCAGGTTTCGAGTACGCTGGCCGTTGGATTTTGTCGCCTTGCAGGGAACACAGAAATAGCGGATAAGAGCCTTGCCGGTATTCAGCTTTTGCTTGTCCTCTGGCAGCCCCAGGGCGCGTCCGGCAGCGTCCAGGCTGGCTGGATAGCCGCAGTACATGGAATGGAGCATTGTATCCCTCCATTGGGATGGAGGCAGCTTCACCCCCATGTGGCGGCTCAGGCACCCCCACTCAAACGCTGCATTATAGGCGTGTTTGATGTAATCAGGACTAATGAGGGCATCGTACAGCCACCAGGGAACCTTCTCACCGCAAGCCAGGTCAATCACCGTAGACGGGCCGCCGTCAAGGCTGTAGGCGAATAGCAGAATTTCAAAGTCTGGACTGCGGAAATACGCCTGTGCTCCTGCTTTCTTGATGCTGACGCTTGAAAAGGTCTCAAGGTCGATTGAAAGATGGTGCATCATTGGTGCCTCCCAGACTGTCCTTCATATTCTGAATCACCAAGTGCAGCGCAGAATGATCAGAAAGAACACTGTACTTTTGGACAAAGCTCTGCATATCCCTCTTTGCCTGCTCCAGCAAAACTCGGTACTTATCGGGGGATGAAATTACCGCTTGAATAGGCTCATAGTTGGGGGTGGTTTTCGTGGTCACAAATGCCCGAACAGCCATGGGCGAACCATTCTCTGCCGCAATCTCCGTCACAACCGTAATGCTTCGGATGATGTGTGCCGCCTGAGACTGACGATACTTTTCAGCGGCTTTTGTATCATCCCATTCAAAGCACCCATGTAGAGGCGCATCCTTTCCACGGCTTTCATCGACAACCGTTTTGAGGGAGATCCCGCCATCACGTTTGTAGATCCGAGAGAGTTCGTCTCCGGCTGTTTGTGCATCCACCGGGACTACCCCCGGCAGTTTCCATGCGTATACCATTCGGCATACCTCCTTATCAGAATGATCCATGCCATGCCTGCCTTGCCCCGCCTTTCGGATCCTTACCAAAACGCACCTAACCAATCCTTGCCTGCCAAACCTTACCAAGCCTCACCCGTCCAGACCATACCCAGCCTCGCCCAGCCGTGCCTCACCAAGCCTCGCCAAACCCCGTCGCGCCCAACCTCGCCGCGGCTGCCTCGTCAAATAGAGAAGTTGCCCCGCCCCTATTGAAAGCAGGGCAACTTACGGAGAATCAATCGGCCTTTACATGGAACATACCGAACTGGCCGGACTTCTCGATCCGCCATTCGCCAATGCCATTCGTCTGGCCACCCAAATTGATGATATTGATAATGTCGGACAGTGACAGCCTGCCGTTGACGTTGTAATGGAGAAGAATGTTCATGCGCCAGTTTTCAAACTGTGCGCGGTAGCGGAGGTCAGCTGTACCCATACCGACCTTTACACTGTCCTCGCGAATGCTGGGAACACCGTCGCAGATTATTTCTGCAAGCTGATCCTCGCCCTCGCCGGGGATAAAGAAGCAGCCCTGCAAAGACACCTTGTCCTTGGACATTTCGTTACGATAGGCGGCAGAGATCGCAGCCTTTTTGATTGCGGTGACAGGGAAACCGAACCGTGCGCCGGACACATCGCGCAGATAGTCCTCCTGCCCATAGCCCTTGTACTTTTCGATCCAGTCGTCAAAGGTGGTGATGTTGCCGCCCTTGTAGGCCATGCTGAACGGATCGTGAGCAATGTCCATCCACCACAGTGTAGCAGCGGCCTCTGCATACATATTGCGGGGAACCTTCTTACCAATGCCGGTACCCTTCAGCAGCTCCCGGCGGGCCTTCTCGCTCCACTTATGGACAATCAGGGGCGTGTCTCCTACGATGGTGAGTGAAACAGTTTCCATCTGAACGGGCTTGATCTCTATGATTTCGTTTTTCTTTGCGGCTGCCATAACATATATCCTCCGTTATTTCGTTTTAGCTTCAAAGCGTTATTTCTGTTTTTCGGTTAAACTTTTTAGAACAGCGCCGGTAACGTATTCCACTGTCCACCGGCGCTGTGCGACTTTTTTACATGGGCTGGCCGGTGATGGGGTTGATGCTGACAGGGTACGCCGTCTGCTGCACAGGAGCAGGAGTTGTGGGGTACCCATAGCCAGCGGGGGCGCCATAGCTGGGGGCAGCGGGAGCGGCGTAGTTGGGAGTGGCAGGAGCCGCCGCACCGAAGGTGTCAGTAGCCTGTCCGATACCGGCAAAGTCACTGGCAGCGGATGCACCGCCAGACAGCGGTTCCCCATCACGGGTCTTCAGGACATTGCCCAGGCCACAGCCAACACCGATTTTACGGTTCTTGTAGCCATAGAAGTTGATGGTCACGCGGGCGTACATGCCGCTGTAAATGTCATTGGGGGCCAGCGGGGCATTGATGTTACTGACATGGACAACATCGGGCTTGCGCTCACTGGTTGCACTCAGCACCCAATGGCCCTTGCACTCAGGAGCGTAGGGCGTACCTGCATCAGGCTTTGTGCCGTCACCGTCATGCAGGATAGATTTGAAGTCGATAGCGGGTCTCACACCGCCCCACTTCTCATTGACGGCACTCACTGCGGCGGCCTCAATAGACTGAAGAATGTCCTGAACCGTTGCCGTGTCGCTCTTGGGGATTAAGAGCTGAACAGAATACTTGGGCGTATCGCCCTGATTCTGCGCTCTGGGGGTGATAAGGTTCACATAGGACAGGCGAACTTCGCCGGTCAAAACCTTAGTAGGGATATTCTGATACATAGCTTTTCTCCTTTAATTCTTAGTTTACTGGTTTTCTTTGGAAACGGGGCGGGTCTGAAGAAATGCATCGATGCCAGCATGCACGAGCTGCAAGTATTCCAGTACCTCCTTACGCTCAGGATAGAGTGCTTCACACCGTTCGGGATTCTCGTCAGGCCCGGCAAGGGGCAGGATCGAATTCGTAAGCTTATCGGTAAGCCGTTTGACTTCCAGCATGATACGGATTCCAATCTTGCGGCTTTCAGGCGCGTTAGGATTAGACAGGAGCAGTTCACCAATCGCATCAATGACAGCGCTGCTTACGTCTCGTTCTCTGCGGACTTCTTCCGCACTTCTACGGTTCAGGGGGGGGGGTAATTAAATTCGTTCATTCTAAAGCCTCCATTTAGAATTAAAGGTTTTTATGTTATCCGTTGGTCACACCTGCAAAATCAGTAGCGGCAGTGTTGTAGGGGTCGCGCTTATCAGAAATCGGTGCCAGTGTAGGCTTGCCTTTAGGCTTCGTGACACACTCAGAAAGCAGCTCCGAGAAGATCTTCTTGCCGAGCATCTTTTCCAGCTCTGAGAGGGTCTTCGGCTTGCGGTCGTAGATCAGCGCCTCGTCATATCCGGCGTCGATCAGCTTCTGGACAGCGGCGTCAACATCCGTGAATGCCCGGTTGCTTTTTCCGGCAACCACCTTCCACCCAGGAATCGGCTTACCTGCAAGCAGGGATTCTGTAGCATATTCCTGGAGGTCTTTGTACCACTGCACAAGGCTTTCCGCCTTAACAAGCAGCTCACCAATTTCTGCATCGGTCAAAACAGGCGGTAAACCCAGGACAGCGCGGGCCTCAGCGGGCAGATCGGCTTGTTCAGGCGGCAGCTTTCCAACGGGTACACAATCCTTGAAATCAGCGAATGCGCTATTCTGGTCTGCTCTGGCTCTGCACTGCGCTCGTCCACGACAGAACCGGCAGTGCTCACCGGGGCAAAATGCGCCGGGGCCGTTAAACGCCTCCTGAGCAATGGGCTTGATGCTCTCACCCCACGCAAGCAGCTCTTCGACTGTAATCAGGTCCTCACTGGGGTAATCGCTCAAACGCGGCTGGCAGATACCCATGCTGACCTTCTTGATGGTGCTGCCATAGATGGGGGCATAAAGCTTTAACACACCCAAAGCATACAGCCGCGTTTGGGGATTCCCTTTTGCATCAACAGCAACACCCTTGCCATGCTTGTAGTCGGTAATGTGCAAGGTATCATCACCAATCATTGCGCAGTCACAGGTTCCGAATCCTTCCGGGATGTAATCGGACAGGTCAACCTTGACCTCGAAGGAAACATGCGGCATCCTGGAGTAACTCATTGCCTTTTCATAGAGGTATTCAACATAGGCCTCAGCTGTGCGAAGCATTTCCTCACTGAAAAGGGGCTGGGCTTGCAGCTTTTTCATCTCAGAACTGAATTTCCGGGTAGACAGAGCGGCAAATCTCCTGCGTCCGAACAGCTCGCAAATGCTGTGCGCCAGAGTACCTTCCTCCGCGTATTCGCTTGTGCCGCTGGGGAAATTCTCTTCATACCTGGGGGATGCCGTACATTTCAGCCATCGGTGAGCGCTGGACGCGCTCAGGAGGGCATGTGCATTAGGGGTGGGCATCTTCTTCCCTCCTCTTAGAACTTCGCACCGAGTGCTCTCAGTTCGTCTGCAAAGGGTGCCAGCTGCGCGGGCTGAAGCTGGGTAACTGCCTGAACTCCGTACCGGGCAAGCAACGCAAGAAGCTGTGGCATTTTGCCCATGTCAACCAGGGTTGCACCAGCCCTGCCAATGTCCTCAACTGTCAGCTGTGCGCCCGCACTATCGAGCGCAATGTTGGGGGTAGTAGGCGCAGCCACGGGTGCCGGTGTAGCTACCTGGACAGGTACGGGAGCCTGAACGGGAACCGGCGCGGGTGCAGGGGCAACGGGTGCCGGAGCGGGCATTGTGGGCGCCGTAGGAGCAGGAGTGGGAGCGGATACAGGCGCGACAGGAGCCTGAACGACCGGCTCATGACCTGCTGGAACTGTGACCACAGGGGCGGCAGGTGCTGCCTGGACAGGTACGGGAGACTTGCTCACCGCACTTGCCAAAGCACTGATTGCCTCAGGAAGTCCAGGGATTGCAACGGTTACTTTTACTTCAAACATAGTTTTAGCCTCCATTATTCGATTTTTGCCACTCTTCAAAGCGGCGGCGGTTTTCAGGGTCTTCGTAGAATTTCTGTGCTGCCTCCAGAATGGTCGCACACAGGAGATCCATTTCGATCTTTGGAATTTGGGATATATCGATGTGGATTGGGGTTGTATCAGGGGTCGCAACCACAATACGTTTTCTTGCGCTCATATGTGCGTCTCCAATCTGTACGGTTTATTGGACTTTTTCTGTGCTAGGTTTTAGGTAACTCAGGGTACTCAATATCCAGAATGTCACAAATTGCCTGCACCACACCGGGCGTGTTCAGCTTTCCTGTGAAAATCTTGTGCAAATAGGAGCCATCAAAGTACAAGCCCGTTTCCTCCGACACACGCTCCATAAGCCACTTTTGACTACAGCCCATATCCAGAAGCCTGTGCTTAATCGCCATGCCGAATGGCGTAATTGCAGCAACACTCACGATTTCACCGCCTTTCCTTTTTATGTTGACATTTACGTGAAAATGTAATATACTGTTACTGTCACGCATCAATATTTACGCTTTCACGTCCTGTTACCTTATGATATTATTCTATCGCGTAATTGTCAACAGGAAAATTATGCTTTCGCATAATTTAGGTGAAATGCACAAGAGAGGATTGCATTTTATGTCTGAATTGTACAAACGCATTGAATCGCTATGTAAGAACCAGGGGAGCAATGTCACGGTAATGTGCAAAGAATCTGGCACGAATCGTGCCTCTCTTTCCGATTTAAAGATGGGGCGTAAGCGGACACTGTCCATTGAAACACTATCTAAAATTGCAAATTATTACGGGATCACCGTTGACTACTTCCTGGACACCCCGCCATTCGACTGTTGGGAACTTATTAACGCCAATCGAAAGAATTTCCTAAGCTATGTCCCGATTTCAAAGGATGTGCTGTCTGTCATTTGGGGAATTGATATTGCTAACCCTGAAAAAACGCCTGACAGGGATTTTATCCGCTTTCTTTCTGCGGCTATCGTATCAGCAACCCCTACAACAGATGGCGATTGGGATGTTGTAATTAAGCCAGAATATATGGGCAAGAAGCAAGCAGATGTTCTTGACAATGTCGATCTTGCCTTTTATGGAGACTATAAAGAGCTTGATGAAGATGACAAAGAAACCGTCCGAGACATGGTGCGCGTCATGCGGGAAAGGCGGTTAAGAAAACAGGAGAAATAACCGTGTTTGATCTATCCGATTTCTATGGCTACTGTAGAGAAAACGACATAGATATAATCCCATATCGCAACGCCCCCAGCGAGGGCGCTACAATACGGGATGGAGAAGATTATGCCATATTCCTGGACTTTACGAAAATCAAGTCCATGCGTGTGTTAAAAGGTGTGTGCTGCCACGAGATAGGCCATGCGGCTACGGGAGCCTTGCATAAAGTGTGCAGCCCATATGACCTTGTAGAACGCAGCGAATACCGGGCGAACCGATGGGTGGCGCAAAACTACTTGACTGCTGAGCACTTCATGGAGGCATTCTCAGCAGGATATACAGAGCTGTGGCAATTGGCAGAATTCTTTGATTTGCCTGAAGACATAGTAAAAAACGCCTACACATATTGGACAGAGCGCCAGGCTAAATAAGTCAAACGGTCCAATAAAAAAATCCCTCAGCCAAGCCGAGGGAAAAGGATGGAGGGGTATGTGTGAACTCCGATGACCAGAGGTCTGAACGAACAAATGCCGTTATATACGCCCGCTATTCCAGCCATTCGCAGGGGGAGCAGTCCATCGAAGGGCAGCTTGAAAAAGCGTATTCCTATGCGTCATCAAAGGGATATCGGGTGGTGCATGAGTACATTGACCGCGCACAATCTGGCCGGACAGATAAGCGGGATGAATTTCAGCAGATGCTAAAGGATACGGCTAAAAAGCAGTTCCAGGCTATCATCATCTGGAAGGTAGACCGCTTTGGCCGCAACCGCGAAGAGATTGCCCTTAATAAAATCAAGTGCAAGCGAAATGGCGTCCGGGTAGAATATGTGGCAGAAAACATCCCTGACAGCCCGGAGGGCGTTATCCTTGAGAGCGTTCTTGAGGGTATCGCCGAATACTACAGCCTCCAATTATCGCAAAACGTGCGCAGAGGACAGGCTGTCAGCGTCCAGAAATGTCAATCGGTAGGCGGTGTCCGTCCTCTGGGCTACATTACGGATGAAAACAAGCGGTATGCTGTTGATCCGAAAACTGCTCCTACTGTCAAGCTGATATTTGAGTTATACTCCAAGGGGGGCACTGTCACAGAAATTATTAAACATCTCAACGACGAAGGATTAACAACCGCAAAAGGAAAACCGTTCACGAAGAACAGCCTTTATTCCGTTCTCAACAACGAGAAATATACCGGGGTTTATATCCATAACGGTATCCGTATTGATGGCGGGATGCCTCAAATCGTTGAACCAGAATTATTCCAACGGGTACAGGAGCTTATGAAAGTGAACAAACGTGCACCATCCCACAAATGGAGCCGCGCAGATTATATTCTCACGGACAAACTGTTCTGCGGCAAGTGCGGATCACCGATGGTCGGTGAGTGCGGCACGGGCAAAAGCGGCATGACGTATAACTATTACATCTGCTCAAAGCGGAAACGCTTTCGGGCATGTGATAAGAAAGCTGTACGCCAAGACTGGATTGAGGGAATAGTTCTTCGGGAGATAAAGGCCATTCTTGAAAATGACGAACTGCTGAAGTACATAGCCGCAAACACCTATCGTTATTACATGCAGCAGAACGCTGCTGAGGAAGAATTGCAAATAATCCGTGGAAAGCTGGAAGAAATTGACCTTGCAATCAGCAACATTGTAAAAGCCGTTGAGGCTGGCATGTTCAACCCGGCTTTGAAGAAACGCATGGACGAGTTGGAAGAACAGCGTGAGAATCTGCTTACCGCATCAGCGGATATTGAAATCACCCAGGTATTCAAGCTGACAGAAGAGCATATTCTGTTTTTCCTCCGTCAGTTCAAAAATGTTGATTTTGAGAACGTCGATTGCCAGAAACGGCTTATCTCAACTTTTGTTAATTCCATCTATCTCTATGACGATAAGATCGTCATTACATTCAACTACTCGGGCAATAATCGCACCGTATCCCTAGCGGAAGTAGACAATGCAACCGAGGGAGACATGTTCGGATGCTGTGCGCCATTGTCTGCCATAAGTCCACCGTAATTTTGATAGAATTACGGTGGACTTTTTCTAGTGCGCCCGGTGAGCGCACGTTCTCTAGGGTGGAAGTCCCAAAGTCGCCCGGTAGCGGGAAGGCTTAGCTAAAG
>CAKRTP010000018.1 GCA_934402155.1 uncultured Blautia sp.
GTATTTCTCAGTTTCCGAGAACAGCGGAGATTTTAATCTCTTTTTCATTTTCACTGAGATCAAATTCCTCATTATCCTGTACGGTAAAGTGAACTTCATATAATACATTGTCAGATAAGGTATCCGGTGTTTCGCCATTCTCTGTCTGAATATGCCACAGCTCTGCCGGTACCTCTTTTAAGGAACCATCTGCTTCGTAGGCATAAAGCTTAAGACTGCCGGTTTCCCCGGAAATTCCCTTCATGCGCAGAGCAACGGTTGTATTTGGATGAACATTTTCAATTGTGACAGTGTTCAGCCATCCTGTTACATTTCCCTGTCCGCCATCAGCTTCGAATTTTTCCTGACTTAAGAGATTTCGATTTGTTTTGTCAAGATCTACTTTGCGGTAAGGCATCTCCGGAAGATATACAAATCGATCCTGTAATCTCAGAAGCTCAAGATATCCGGTTGGACAGTAGAGAGCATTTCCGCTGTTTCCGGCATACATACCAATTGCCATATTGTTATATCCGGGTTTATTGGAGACATCCATGGTAAATACAGTTTCGCCAGTCTCGAAGTCAAGCATAATATACTGCCACATACCTGTTTCCATATCCTGCACGTAACCGTAAATATATCCGGTTGCAGTAGAGAGCTTCATCATAGAGGTGTCAGACAGGTCACTTCTGCACCAGATGCTCTTCATTTCATAGCCGTTATCTGTTTTGATGGTATCTACGCGCTCTACACCAGGGGCGATCATTTTATTACCCTGTCTCAGCCAGTTTACATCATAAATATTTTCGTAACTCTGGATGGAGGAGTCGCTGTCTTCTTCTCCAAGGCTGGCACTTCCTGCACCGAACCAGTTGCATACGATGGTACTTACTGTTCCTGCACCGTTATCATATACAATCGCTGAGTTTTCAACAGATACCTGTACATTCTCCGGAAGTTCATCTATGACTGGCATAGTTGCAGCAGTTTCGCCGGTTTTCATATCCAGCGCGATCAGATTTACAGGGTTCTGGTTATCTGTAAACATAACAAGATCCTTTGACAGGGACGGTGAGCAGCCGCTTCCCCATGCCAGACCTCCGCCGGTGGTGGAATCTCCTTCCTTGCTTTCTTTTGCACCGACACTCTCATAAGGAGTTTCCCATACTTTATTGATTCCATTATCTGCCTGGAACAGATAACAGTTTGTATTTGTAAGGATCACAGCACCGTCTTTGGAAGCGGAAATACCATTTTCTGCACCTTCACCAGGAGTCAGCTCGTATACAAAGACGGCATCTGACAGATTTGTTTCTTCTCCGTTCAAGATAGAATCAATGGCAGACCTGGAAATATAACCGATTGCACCTTGCTGCTTTCTGTCTGGATAAATACGGAAACCGCCTGTTGCAAACCACAGATTTCCGTCGTAATCAAATACAACAGAAAGAAGATTCTGATCCAGTGTCTTTCCAAGCTTTTCTTCAGCGACAGCCTTTATGTCGATATCCAGTACTTTTTCAAATTCAGGAAGAACATTCCCTTCGTCATCCGTTGCCTTGAGCATAAGGACGTGATTATTGCTGGTAGGGCATACCAGACGGTTGCTCTCATCCACAAAAGAATAAGAACTCTGTATCATATAGCCGCCGCCATCATGCTGTTTTGGTGAAAAGCAGCCTTCTGTCTGGGTTTCATCTGCATTTATATCACGAATGGCAAGGCCTCCAAGGAAAGGAACTACAGCATGTCCATAGGTGTCAAAAAAGATTGCAGGAGATGCATTGGGATTTGTTTTTTCGTAAGAAACATTGATTTCTGAGTAAATGCCAACAGGAAGTACCTCATCTGTGGAGTCTGTATTATAGCAGTCATGATGGATATTGGAATCACTGTCAGCCATATAAGGATTTTCGTCTACTATCTTGGCAGTCAGAGGTTTTATTGGTACTTCTGTCGATTTGGCAGCAGCTTCTTCTGTAGATGATGTCTCTTCAGCATATACGGCAGTCAGACTGCTCTCAGCTGTCATAGTGATCATGAATGCGGTCATTGCAAGGATTAAAGCTCTTTTTTTCATTATATGTCCCTCCTGAACTATCGGTATTTAAAAGATTGTTTTTTTTGATCTGAACCAGGCTCTGAGTCCTTCCTGGATCTTATATTTCCCCACAGGTTCCAGAAAAAAATATTCTATACGAAGTCTGAAAGCATGAAGTGAAAAATCCAAATCACTGCACCAGATGATCCCACATCCGGGAAATAAGGAGCGAAGATGTTCCGCAGCATTGAGACCATCCACTCCCGGTAATACAAGAAGTACGACATCCGGGATATTTGTCTGTATCTTTTTAAAAAAAGCTTCCTGATCCTGATAAGTTTCAAGCAAAGGAAAAAGCTTTTGATCTATGCAGTAATCTGTAATTATCTTTGCATAATTTTCACCCTCATGTTCATGGTCTGTTAATACTGCAATACGATACACAAGTTTCCTCCTTTCACTATGGGATATTCAAGAATGCATTTAACGGAATCAAGAAAGGCTTCTGCTCAATTGCAGATATCTGCCTTTGGACAGCTGTATTGCGAGGGGGATTCATTAGTTGGTTTTATTATATGAAAAGTAAGGATGATTTCAAGTATTCTGTCACGAAACGCCGTAAAATGACACGAATTGCAAAAATACTTTACGTGGATTGGATGAATGTTTTGTGATATACTGTTTCTATGATGCTTGGAATAAAGGTATGAATCCATAGCAGGATGCTCATAAGTGGACGAGAGATCCTGACATTTATTCCGATATGAACAAGAGGGTAATGTGACTATGAAAATTGCGATTGTTGATGATATAAAAGAAGAACGCACGTTATTGCATGGATGGCTGTGTAACCAGCTTTCCCAAAGAAATATTCCTGCTGATCTTGTTGAGTTTGAATCAGGGGAGGAATTTCTTCTGGCAGCAAAAGAGCGTCCTTTTACTGTTTTATTTCTGGATATTTATATGAGTGGGGCAAATGGAATTGAAATTGCAAAGGAACTTAGAAAGACAGATCCGGATTGTCTCCTGATCTTTACTACCACATCTACAGATCATGCGCTGGAAGGATTCAGAGTGCGGGCGCTGCATTATCTTGTAAAGCCGTACAAGGAAAAAGAAATTTCCGTTCTGCTTGATGAAATACTTTCCAGGATCCCGGATTCAGGAAAGTACATAGATGTAAAAGTAAATGGGAGCAATATACAGATTCCTTTCAAGAATATTATTTATGCGGAACATTTCTCTCATATGATCCATATTCATACTACAGGCGGGAAGGAACTGATCACCCGTCAGTCTTTTGAAATGTTTACGGCTCCACTCAAAATGGATCCACGCTTTTATGCGTGCAACAGGGGTATCGTGATCAATCTGGAGCATGCGGTTGATTTTGATGGAACTATGTTTCTTATGGACGATGATAACAATATTCCGGTCAGTCGTAAGCTTCTCAAAAATGCCAGACAGATCTTTATGGAATTTCTGTTTCAGAGAGGAAAATAAAAATGTATGAAATGATGCGCCCTGTACTGGAGCTTGCTGTTATTATCCCGGGTATGCTTCTTGCTTATCTGCCGGTAAAAGCCTGCATGAAGCAGGCTCCTTTTAAACTTGCATTGTGGATGTTTCCGCTGCTTGCAGGAATCAGTCTGTCAGGCGGTGCTGTCTGTTATATTTTTCAGATTCCTGCCAGACTGCCGCTGATACCCATATTGATGCTCCTTATGCTGATCTACCATAAAACTCTTGAGATCTCCATCTGGAAATCCGCTAATATCTTTCTGGCAGTCTGTGCCGTTTTTTCCTGTGTAAACAGTCTGTCCCGGGCAGTAAATGCGATCATGATTTTTGGACCTGACATCGCAGAAAAGCAATTATGGTTTTGTGTAAAAGCAGGTATTTTTTATAATCTGATATGTCTGAGTTTTGTTTTGGCAGCATGGTATCCGGCTACGCATATGGTGCGGATCCTGGTGTCAGATGAAAATTTTGCCCAGACCTGGTATGTATTCTGGATTCTGCCACTGATCTTTATCGGATTAAATCGTTTTATGGTTCCGAAATATCAGAGTACTTTGTATACAGGTCGGATTCTGCAGATATATATAGTGGTCAGTCTTGTGCTGTTGGTGATTCTGACTCTTTTTTATGCAATGTTTCTCATGATGGCACTCAGTCTGAACAGAAATGCAAGGCTTCAGCAGGAAAATCATTTTCTTTCCCTGCAGCGCGCAAGATATGATAATCTTTGTGCTGCCATTGAAGAGACAAGGCAGGTTCGTCATGATATCCGTCATCATTGGCTTCAATTATCGGCTCTGGCAGAAAATGGAGAGATGGAAAAAATTAAAGAATATCTTTCCAGTGCCGACAGCAAAATGCCAAGTTTTGATTTTCATTTCTGTGATAATCAGGCTGCAGACAGTATACTTGGATATTATTCAGCACATGCAAAACGAGAAGGCATTCCGTTTCTTGCCAAGATCGATCTTCCGGTGCATTTTCCTGTAGATGAAATGGATATGTGCCTGGTACTTTCAAATCTTCTGGAAAATGCGGTGGAAGCCAGTCTCAAGACAGAACGTTCCAGGAGAAAGATTACTGTGGAAATGTATTTGCATCATACACATATTCTTCTGATCCAGGTGGAAAATACTTTCGACGAAAAAATACGGGAAAAGAATGATGTTTTTCAGTCGACTAAACATTCCGGAAATGGAATAGGAATTCAGTCCGTACGCCATATAACTGAAAAAAACGGCGGTGCCAGCAGTTTTATTTATGAAAATGGAATTTTTACAGCAAAAGTCATGCTTCGAATATAAACAGGAGAAGAGCAGATGAACAAAACTATGAATAATAAATTTGCAGTATGCATACAAAAAGGTGGCCAGCGAGATCAGGCAGAGTCCTTTGCGAGGCGGACAGACAGTCAGATCGTGGATAAGCCAGGAAAAAACCTTACAGTTCTTTTTGATTCGAAAGGGGTTTCTCTGACAGGATATGGACTGACATATCAGGGAGATTTTGAAAATATGACTCACCGCGTTACGAATGGCAGATTACAGCACGAAATGCTGGTGCGGGCATCAAAGTCCGAGAAGATCGGCCGCAAAGCGATCGATGCCACAGCGGGAATGGGAGAGGATGCGTTCCTTCTGGCGGCACAGGGTTATGAGGTGACTCTGTATGAACAGAATCCTGTGGTTGCGATACTTCTGAAAGATGCACTTCGACGTGCAAAGAAAAATATGATACTTAAGGATATTGCTGCCAGAATGAAGCTGGTTGAGGGCGACAGCGTAGAATGTATGTCCAGGCTCCTGGATCCGGTGGATGTGATCTATCTGGATCCGATGTTTCCGGCAAGGCAGAAATCAAGCCTGATCAACAAGAAACTTCAGCTGATCCAGAAGCTGGAGCCTCCCTGCTCGGAGGAAACAGATCTCTTTGATGCAGCAATCAAGGCCGGTCCGGACAAGATCATCGTAAAGCGTCCGCTGAAGAGTGAATTCCTTGCAGGGAGAAAACCTTCCTACACCTTAAATGGCAAGGCAATCCGGTATGACTGCTACACATTATAAACTAACTCATCATACGTAAAGAAGCTGCTCGGCGGGCAGCTTCTTCTGTTTTGCATATAATCCTTACTGAATCGGTTCGAAATCTGCAGCACCGTGTTTGCACAGCGGGCAGATGTAGTCTTCCGGAAGTTCATCGCCTTCATAGATATATCCGCAGACTTTGCAGACAAAGCCTTTCTTTCCGTCTGTCTGTGGTTTTGGTTTTACATTGTTCTGATAGTAGGTATAGGTCATGGTTTCCCGGTCGCTCATGACGCGGGCTTCCGTGACACTGCAGATGAACATTCCGTGAGTGCCGAGATCCACATACTGTTCAACCTTCAGAGACATAAATGCGTTAATATATTTATCCAGGAATACAAGTCCGTTACCGGAACGGTTGACCTTCTGACCGGCAAATTTGTCTGTGGTCCTGCCGGACTGGAAGCCAAACTGTTCAAAGACAGAGAATGGTGCGTCAACAGACAGACAGTTTACATTCAGAATACCAGTCTGCTGGATAATATGATGTGAGTAATTTGCCTTATTGATATTTACAGCTACACGGTATGGATTATCGGTCAGCTGTGTGACTGTGTTTACGATCAGTCCGTTGTCACGTTTTCCATCACTGGAGGTCACAACATAGAGACCGTAGCCGATGCGGAAAAGAGCAGACATATCATTTTTGTTGGCAAGATCATCACTTTTTGCAATATATTCTTTGCAGAGCTCGTCGGACATTGCGTCGATCTGTTTTCTGTTATCTTCTTTTACGGCAGACCAGATATGAACATTATTTTTTACCCAGTTGATCTTTTTACATGGCGACATCATTTCTTTCATGATCTTTGCTGCGAGAGGAGCCCAGGATCCGTTTTCGATGAGAGCCACGGTACGGTTCTGGAAGTTATGTTCTACCAGTCTCGTGATAAAGTCATTCATGAACGGATAGATACTTGCATTATAAGTGGTTGTTGCAAGAACCAGTTTGGAGTAGCGGAAAGCATCGCTGAGTGCCAGTGACATGTCATCTCTTGCAAGATCATAGACAAGAACTCTTGGGCAGCCTTTTGATCTGAGTTTTTCTGCGAGAAGATAGACGGCATCTCTGGTGTGTCCATAGACAGATGTGTAGGCGATCACAATTCCGTCTGTTTCCGCTGTATAGGAAGACCAGGTGTCGTAGAGACCGATGTAATGTCCAAGATCTTCTGTGAGAACAGGACCATGAAGCGGACAGATTTTCTGAATATCAAGAGTGGCAGCAACTTTGAGGAGTGCCTGCACCTGTTTTCCATATTTTCCTACAATACCGATAAAGTAGCGTCTTGCTTCATCATCCCATGGCTCATCAGCATCAAGAGCACCGAATTTTCCAAATCCGTCAGCAGAGAAGAGAACTTTTTCTGTGCTGTCATATGTGACCATAACTTCCGGCCAGTGTACCATCGGTGCAAAAACAAAGGTAAGCTGATGATATCCGAGAGAAAGTGTTCCGCCGTTTTCTACTTCAATCCTGCGGCCGGTGAGATCAAGATCAAAAAAGTTCCGGATCATGTTAAAAGCTTTTACATTCGAAACAACCGTGGTGTCCGGATAGACTTTGAGGAAGTTTGCAACATTTGCAGCATGATCCGGTTCCATATGCTGTACGATGAGATAATCCGGTTTGCGGTCATCCAGAACCTGCTGAATGTTGTCCAGCCATTCATGAGTAAAGGCAGCGTCTACAGTATCCATGACAGCAACTTTTTCATCCAGGATCACATAAGAGTTGTAGGACATGCCGTTTGGGACCTTGTACTGACCTTCAAAAAGATCGATCTGGTGATCATTAACACCGACATATTTGATAGTATCTGTAATCTTCATAGTGATATCCTCCAGTTCATTTTAATATTTATTATGAGTGGTTCTTATCTGTAACTTTGTTAAAAGTATAACAGAATAAGAGGGGGAAATCTGTTGCAAAAGTCACAAAACCGCTCTTTGTTGAGAAAATATATGCTATAATCAGAAAAAAGCGAGGTGAAAAAGGATGGAACATATTACACTTTTTACAGATATTCTTCCCGAAGAACAGGAAAGAATGCGAGTTTGTTTTCATGCAAGAGAAATAATTTTTAAAAACGGTGAGACGATCATGGAATATTCCAGTTCCATGAAAAAAATCGGTCTGATCATTTATGGCCGTGCAGTACTCTACTGCTGTGATTCAGAGGGAAATCAGGATATGATCGATGAACTGAAAAAAGACGCTGTTTTTGGAGAAGCCTTTCTTCTCCCGACAGATTCACAGCATTACTATGTCTGTGCAGCAGAGGAAACAAAGGTGATGTTTATTGACTATGAGCATGTGGTCAAGCGCTGTGAACAGGCATGTACTCATCACAGCCAGATGGTAAGCAATCTTCTGCAGCTGATCGCAGTTCAGTCACGACAGCAGACGGAGCGGATCTATATGCTTTCCAGATCAAGTACACGAAAGAAGCTTCTGTCTTATCTGAATGCACTTTCAGCAGAAAAACACAGCAGACTTCTTACACTTCCGATGTCCTACACGGCACTGGCTCAGTACCTGAGTGTAGACAGAAGTGCTATGACAAGAGAGTTGAAAAGTCTTGAAAAAGAAGGAATTCTGGAGAAAAAAGGGAAGCAGATCCATATAGCCGGAAAGTTTCAGTAAAAATCATATAGGATTTATGCGCGATATAGAAAGAAAATGTATGAAAAATTCATTCTTAGGGCGATAAAAATCAAAAAAACAATGCATTTTTCGCTTAATTATCCTAGAATTGCGTATTGACGGAAAATATCGAGCATGCTAAACTGAATTCAAATAAAAGAGGGGGAGGGGAGGCCTATGAAAGAGAAAAGGGTAATTGATTATACAAGAACATATCGAAGGATCAAGGCAGATAAAAAAAGATGTTTCCTGTATATAGCAATCTTGCTGCTGCTTGCTTTTTTTCTTTTGTGGGGATGTACAGGGAATCTGACAAGATTCATCTGTAAATTCTGTGTAGATATTCTCAAAAAAAATGTGCCTGGCATGCCTTTGGGAATTCGTTCGGAAATATATCCGTTGTTTGGAAAGATCAGCTATCTTAGTTCCGGTACAGTATATCCGGGAATACAGGTAAGCCTTATCAATGCTGCAATTTCTTTTGCGGGGATCCTTCTTTTGTCAGGACTTCCCTGGAAAGGCAGACCGCTTGCGATTTATTTGATCTTTGCAGGTTCTGTTCATTTTGTGAATAGTCTCTGGTTTGTGTTCGGAGGAAAATATTTCCCATATACTCTGACTATTTATTCTAAGCTGTATATTCTTCAGGAAATTGGTATATGGGTAATGTTTTTTGTAATGACCGTTGTAGTTACCGGAATTATGGGAGATCGGGGACTGCTCTATAAACTTCTGACACTGGCTGCAGTAATGCTGTATTCCATTGTATTTGGAACAGTACGATATCTGGTATTTGTTTATCTGCTTTACAGATTTTCTCTGATCTATATGGCATTGTTTTATTTCATGATAGGTCCGATGTTTGACTTTCTGTATCTGGTAATGATCTATGCAATGTTTGTAAATCGTATGATCAGACTCTATGATTCCAGAAAGGGAAGGGAGGTATGGAAATGGTCATAGCAATTATGAAGGGTTATATTGTTTTTGTGATCATTCTGATGCTTCTGTATACAGCCAGACATTTTTATTTTACGGTTGTAAGACTTCTGGGAAAACAACGGCTTTATTACAATGATATCATCTCGAGTAAGATGAAAAGCATTTCCGTACTGATCCCGATGCATAATGAAGAGCAGGTGTTATCCAATGTGCTGGATTCCCTTCTGCTATGTGATTATGACAGAGACAGACTTGAGATCATTCCGATAAATGACAATTCAACGGATCGTACCAGGGAGATGCTGGAAGAATATCACAAAAAATATGAGTTTATACGTCCCCTTCACAGGGACTGTGCGGAAAGAGGAAAACCAGTAGGATTAAATGATGCCATGCAGCTGGCCAGAGGAGAAATCATCATTGTGTTTGATGCAGATTACCGGCCGGCCAAAAATATGCTGAAACAGATCGCACTGGGATTTGAGGATCCGCAGGTAGGTGCGGTAATGGGAAGGGTAATCCCCTATAATACGAATACCAATATGCTGACCAGGCTGATCAATCTGGAGAGATCCGGAGGATATCAGGTAGATCAGCAGGCACGTTATAATTTAAGAGCAATCCCGCAGTATGGAGGAACTGTGGGTGGTTTTCGTAAAGATTTTCTGCTGGAAACAGGAGGATTCAACCCAAAGGTTCTGGCAGAAGATACAGAACTTACATACAGGCTTTTTACAAATGGATGGAAAGTAGTATATGCCAATTCAGCAGAATGTTATGAGGAATCTCCGGAAAGCTGGAAGGTACGTGGAAGGCAGATCAGACGTTGGTCAAGGGGGCATAACGAAGTATTGTTTCGTTATCTGATCCCAACGATCGTAACACCGTATATGGGACTGTTTCAGAAAATAGACGGTATTTTTCTTCTGTTTGTGTATTCAGTGCCGGTATTTTTGCTGGTAGGCTGGATCGTATCACTGGGCCTGTTTTTCCTGGGAGAGATGCAGCTTTTCAGTGGATGGTGGGTCATTTTGTTTCTGGGAATTTACAATTCTCTTGGCAATTTTGCGCCATTCTTTGAGATAGGAACGTCTCTGGTCCTGGATGGTCTTCCAGGAGAAGCGTTATTGCTGCCGCTTATGATGTTCAATTTTTTCTTTTATATGTGGAACATCTCACTGGGGTTCTGGGATGCGGTGGTGGATATCATTACAGGAAGAGGTGTAAAATGGGATAAAACAGTGCGCTTCACTGCACAGAAAATAGAAAAGGAGGCCGGGAAATGAAATTATGGATACTGATTTTTATCTGTATGCTGTCCATGCCTCTTGGGATCGCGATACTGTACTTTAAAACAAGAAAAGGTCAGATTCTCAAAATACGACAGGATTACGTCAAAAATGCGAGATATTTTGGCCGTAGTTTTGCAGAAATGGTGGAAAAAGCCCTTCCGGAAATGAAAGATGGAGTAATCGTGTTGTCTAAGCCGGAAGAGTGTTTTCAAGTCGAAGAAAATCAGTTTTTTGCGGAAGCAGATATTAATAATCTGGTTATTGCCAGAACTTCAGTATTCTGTCCGCAGCAGGATGGGCTGCATTTCCACAAAGAAATTTACAGTGAAAATGATGCCGTTTTTGAAAAAGAAGATATGCGGATTCGGGCAGTTTACAGTAAGAAAAGACTGCTTCTTGGAGACAAAATCCAGCTGCTCAGATGGGCAGATGCAGAAAAAGCAGTTGTAGTTTATGATGGATGTGACCTGGGAAGAAGAGTCTCAAGTGGTGAACAGCTGATCCTTGGTTTTGATAATACTTTCCAGAGTTTGTACGCGCCCGTGATCCGCTTAGGACAGCGTCCGGAGATGCCGGACTGTTTCATGGAAGGACGTGATCCAAGAATTTTTCGTATGCCGGCCATTAACAGCGTGGAATTTAACCGCCATTATATACATGAAGATATGGTATCAGATGACGGGACTGTTCCTTATACTATCATCTCAAAAGGAGACATAAAGGTCATCAGAAATATTATTCTGCAGGGAGATATCCACAGTGATGAATCTGTCAGGATCATGGAAGATTCCACAGTTATCGGAAATGTTTTTGCAGAGAATAATATAATTCTTGAGCGGAATGTCACAGTCCTTGGGAATATTTTTACGCAGGGAAATATTATCTTTGAGGAGGGGGCCAGTGCCGGGCAGCCTGACAAGATCAGCTCTGTTATTGCGCGTGGAAAGATAGATTTTTATGGTAATAACTATGTGTTTGGCTATGTAGCTGCCGAGGGCGGCGGCGAGGTTCTGAAACCGGACAGAAATGAGTCTGATATTAAGGAATATTGCTTTCCGAAAGAACCGGTTTATGAAGAAAAGATTATCTTCCACAGCCTGGAAGAATATCATAATGTCAATCAGCAGGGATTTCGCCTGAACATGCATGTGAAAGAGGCGGTTATTCCTAAAGGTGCTGCTGTTATACCGGAAAGTCAGTTTTTTGGCTGCAGATATCTGGAGAAACTTCAGCTCCCAGGAAGTGTTTCTGTCATAGAAGACTTTGCATTTGCGGATTGCAATATGCTGAAAATTCAGGGAGATATTTCGGGGCTTTCTCTGAAATCTGTAGGAATTTCGGCATTTGAGAATTGTCATGCTTTAGAATTTTCAAGTCTTCCTGATTCACTTGAGAGGATTGAAGGAGCTGCATTTGCAGGTTGTGAGTCAGTCGAAAAACTGTTGTTTTCAGATACCTCTTTGCTTAAAAAAATCGGCGATCATGCTTTCAGAGGATGCAAAAAGTTAAAGAAAATATATCTTCCGGATGGAGTGGAATATGTTGGTGTCAGTGCATTCAGAGACTGTATTTCCCTGGAAGAGATTTCAGTATCTGAGAGGATCAGAGATCAGCAGGGGATTCTGGAATTAAAGGAATTTATTCCGAATGTTCGGATCAGCTTCAGGGAGGTGGATGTAATTGAAAAAGAATAGAACCATAAAGCTGAGCCTTGTTTTGATCCTCTTTCTGATAACAGGGCTGGGAACTCTGATCATGCAGAATGAACTGGAAAGGATCCGGAATGATAAGAAAGAAGATGTATATGTCCCGGAAACAAGAGATCTGTATAACAGCTATGGGTTAAAAAATGATCAGACTCTCTCAAGCACCAAGATTCTGGAGAATCAGGAACAGGTGATCTATACAGACCGTATTTTTAATATAAATCAGATTTCCGAGGAGCGTATTCCATATGCAGTGGATATTATGAATGCATTGCAGAAGAAGAGCGGAAAGGATACGTATGTTATGCCGCTGCCGGGGAGGGCAGTATTTGAAAGCGGATATGAGAATGAGAAGGAGAAATACAGTGATTTTATAGAAAAACTGGAATCAGATCTTTCAGATTCCTCTGTAGTCTTAGATCCGTTATCTGAACTGGATAAACATCGGTATGAGTACATTTATTTCAGAACCGCGAACAGCTGGACAATGCGCGGCGCATTTTACGGGGCGCAGGTAATCTTCAGGGAACTTGGCTGTGAAGAGGAAAATCTGGATGCCTACCGGAAATATGTTTTTGGAAATGTGAATGGGAAACTGCTCTCATCAGCGGCGGCAAAATATACAGAAGATGGGATAAATGAAAAGATAAAAAGTATAGAAAAAGACCCATTCTATATTTATATCAAGGGTTCCAATCCAAATCGTGAAGAATTAACCTTCAAAAACAGAAAGGGTCAGCTTCAGACAATAAAAAGAGAAATGATCCAGCTGAACAGCAGTGGAGAAAATGCAGTCATTGCTACAAACTATAAGCACAGTGTGGTGCAAGGACGAGGAAAAGGAGAGGGAACAGGAAATCTTCTTCTTATTGCGGATACAAGAGGGAAGATGATGATCTCTTATCTTTCAGAAATCTTTGATAAGGTTTATGTTTCCAATGTACATGAGGATGCAGATCTGATACAGGATCTGGACGAAATACTGGAGAAATATAATATAGAATATATCATATGGGCACAGGACATTGCTGAAATAGGAAAAAGATCCTATATGAAGGCGTTGAATCCACTTTTAAAGGAAGGGGGAATGTCTGATGTCGGAACTGATTCTTAAGGGAATTGATTTCTTTATGGAAAAAACAGGAATTGCAGGAAACATTCATGTAAATGAAAATACAGAGAGAATGTTATTTCTGCTCCTGGGAATCGCATTGGTTCTGGCAGGAGCCAGGGTGTATTGTGTGGTTGTTTCCCTTATAATGTTCTGGGGAGTGACGATTGTGCTGTGTACTCTCATGGATGGGAAAGCAGCCTGGGGAACGATTGTAACTGCTTTTACACTGATCGGATGTCTGATGGCATATCTGGCATTTAAATGGAAAACTGCTGATTCGATGATCTTTTCCGCTGCAATAGCGGCAGGTGCTGCGTGGATACTGTCCTCATCCTGGATCATAGCCGTATGTTCCGGGGGTGTCATAGCTGTTGCATCAGCCTTTTTTCCATTGGAGTGTGCAATCCTTTCTACAGTTCTGGCAGGAGCAGTTCTTCTTTATGAAACAGGAGTCGGATATACCGGATTACTGGCAGTATGTGGAGTGCTGATCCAGCTGCTGGTCTTCTGGAGGAGATCAGAAAGGGGGAAGGAGATTTGCAAGTCGTTTTTCGCAAAGAAATCAAATATCTGATCAGCCGCAGAACTTCCATTATTCTGCAGCAGAAGCTGGACAGGATAATGGAAAGAGATACTCATGGAGATGATGGACGGTATTTTATCAGATCTCAGTATTATGATTCGATAGATGACCAGGATCTGTGGGATAATCTGGATGGACTGTATGAAAAAAGAAAGATCCGTCTGAGAATCTATTCTCTTCAGGATACATCGGTAAAGCTGGAATTTAAATGTAAAAACGGAGCTGATGGAGTAAAGTATTCCCTGCCGATCAAAAGAGAGGAAGCCCTTAAGATGGAACAGGGAGATACATCTTTTCTTCTGGATTATAACACCGAACTGGCTATGAGATTATATCTTCGGATCACGCAGGGGTGTTACAGACCAAAGACGATCATTGATTATCAGAGACTGGCATTTGCCTATCCGGCAGGTGATGTAAGAATTACTTTTGATACGGATATCAGGAGTACTTCTTATCCCTATGGGTTGTTTGATGATGTAAGCACAGTAGCATTGGGGACAGGAGAACAGGTGCTGATGGAGGTAAAATATACCGGATTTTTACCGGATATGATAGCTGCAACATTAAAAGAGACAGATGAATTGTCAACCAGTCACAGCAAATATTCAAGAGCCAGGATGACATATCTGTAAATCAGAATATGCTGTTCAGAACAATCTTGTTTTGAGCGGCGGGATTGGAGAGAAAAATATGAGAGAATTCATTATAGAAAACCTGACAAATACAGAGGCATTAAGTGTGACAGTTATTCTCATGAATAATGTGATCGCATTGATCGTTGCATTTTTTATTATGTTTACTTATAAGGTATCTTATGCAGGGTCAGCATACAGTCGAAAGTTCAATATTTCGATTGGTTCGATTACGATCATCACTGCGATGATCATGAGTATCATCAGTAATAATATTGCTTTGTCACTTGGTATGGTGGGTGCACTTTCCATCATAAGATTTCGTACAGCAGTAAAAGATGTAAGAGATGCTACATATATTTTCTGGGCGATCGCAGCAGGTATCGGCTGCGGAGTTTCTCAGTATGCGCTGATCGCGATAGGTTCTGCTTTTTTACTGCTTTTTCTTATCATCACCAGAAAAGGCTTTACTTCCTGTAGTAAACTGCTGATCGTTCAGAGTGAAATAGGATGTATGAACAGAGTTGAGGCAGTAATATATGACTTTTTTGCAGGAAAGGCACATGTCTCCATGCGAAATGTCACAGAAACAAGCTGTGAACTGGTTTATTCCATTGGAGAAGGAATGCTGGAGAAAGGCGCAAAAGAAAATCAGATGGATATTTCAGAAAAACTGATCAAAATCGAGGGCGTAAAAAGAGTAAATGTAGTTGATCAGAAGGATGAACTTGCGCAGTGAAAAACACTGCCTGATTGAGAGGTGTTGCTATGAAAAGGATAGGACGGATTCTCTTATGCATTCTGATGATAACCATCCTTTGTGGAATATCCATTGTGGGAAATTCTGTTGTAAAGTCAGAAAATAAATCCAGGGAGAAAAGGAGAACCGTTATCACCAAAGAAGAAATGAAAGAATGGGACGCACCAGATGAGGAGATACTGGAATATTATGGGCTGGGAAATTTTTCCACCACACTTCCGGTGGTCTATATGAATACAAAAGGACAACAGATCCTGAAGGAGAATAAAATCTGGGGAAATATTGCTCTGCTGGAGGCAACCGGAGAGGAACAGTCAATTTTTTCTGTCCCCAATTCTCTGTATCGTGCTACGATCAAATACCGAGGTGCATCTTCTTACAGCCAATTTGATAAAAAGCAGTATCGTATTAAGTTTTACAAGAATAAGAAAGACAGTGCCAAAGAAGTATCTCTGGCAGGAATGGGAAAAAACAGTGAGTGGGTGTTAAATGGTCCTTATCTTGATAAGACACTGATCAGGAATAAACTGGTATATGATCTGGCCAGGGAATTGAATGGCTGGGCTCCGGACAGCCGTTTTGTGGAATTGTTTGTGGATGGTAAATATCAGGGAGTTTATCTGGCGGTGGAACCGGTCACGAATGGAGAAAGCAGACTTCGACTTGCCGAGTTCGGACTGCTGTCAGGAGAAACGTCATATATTGTAAGTCGAGACAGAGTTGATACAGAATCAGAAGAACTGGTAACCTGGGGAAAGACCGCAGGGTATACAAACAATTCTCTGTATTTGGGATATCCGTCAAGAAAGAAAGTGACAGAAAAACAGAAAGCATATGTTCAAAAAGATATCTCAGAATTTGAAAAAGTTTTGTATGGAGAAAATTTCAGGGATAAAAGAACAGGTTATCAGAAATATATAGATATGGATAACTGGGTGGATTATTTTATTATCAATGAATTCGCAATGAACTATGATGCAGGTAATCTTTCTACTTATGTGTACAAAGAACTGGCCGGAAAGCTTCAGCTTGCTGTATGGGATTTTAATAATGGATTTGATAATTATCAGGGATCCAGGAAAGCAGCAGATGTTTTGCATACAGTGAAAAACTCATGGATTGAAAGGCTGTGGCAGGATGAGAGTTTCAGAGAACGCGTCAGTGAAAGATATCAGGAGCTTCGAAAAACTACGCTTTCTGAAGAACATATTGCTGAAAAAATAGCTTCTTATCAGGAGGAACTGGGAGAAGCTGTGGACAGAAACTTTAAAGTGTGGGGCTACTCCTTTGATGAGAGCATGCTGGCAGGAAAAAGCAAGGATGGTACATCGAGAGATATCGGAAGCTATGAGGAAGCTATGAAACAGCTGACAGATACCATCCAGGAAAGACTGGATTACCTTGATAAAGAACTGGGAGGAAAGTAGAGATGAAAAAGGTACTGGTGATTTTTGGAACAAGACCGGAAGCGATTAAAATGTGTCCTCTGGTTCTGGAATTAAAGAAAAGTAAAGAACTGCAAACTCTGGTGTGTGTTACAGGACAGCATAGAGAAATGTTGAGACAGGTGCTTGATGTTTTTGGAGTAACACCGGATTATGATATGGATATTATGAAGCAGGGACAGGATCTGACAGATGTCACGACTGCTATTCTTACAGGTATGAGAGAAATCCTGAAGAAGGAAAAGCCTGATATTGTACTGGTACACGGTGATACATCTACAGCATTTGCGTCATCACTGGCTGCTTTTTATCAGCAGATCCCTGTAGGGCATGTAGAGGCGGGACTGCGTACTTATAATATGAATTCACCTTATCCGGAAGAATTTAACCGACAGGCAATTGGTCTGACAGCCAGCCTGCATTTTGCACCGACCAGAAAGGCAGCAGATGCCCTTCTGAAAGAAGGAAAGGATCAGGATCGGGTTTATATCACAGGAAACACAGGTATTGATGCACTGCATTATACGGTGCGGGAAGATTTTTATCATCCGGAGACAGAATGGGCAAAGGGCAGCAGGCTGATCGTAGTGACAGCACACAGAAGGGAAAATCTGGGAGAGCCCATGCGGGATATGTTCCGTGCTATTCGCAGGATCGTAGAAGAATTTTCGGATGTAAAGGTTATCTATCCGGTACACCTGAATCCGCAGGTAAGAAAAATTGCGGAAGAAGAATTTGATGGATGCAACAGGATTCATCTGATAAAACCATTGGATGTAGTAGAATTCCATAATCTGATGAAAGCCAGCTATCTGATCATGACTGACAGCGGAGGAATACAGGAAGAGGCGCCGGCATTAGGAAAACCGGTGCTGGTCATGAGGGATACGACAGAACGTCCCGAGGGTGTTGAAGCAGGAACTTTGAAGCTGACAGGAACGGGAATGGAGAACATATACAGAGAATGCAGACGTCTTCTCAGTGATCCGGAGATCTACAGGGAAATGAGCGAAGCCAAAAATCCCTATGGTGATGGAACAGCAAGTATAAAAATCCGTAAAATCCTGGAGGATATGGATGTATGAACACCAACAGATCGGCTGCAAAAGAAGAAAGAAGCATCTAAGAAAACTGTCTGTCTTGCTGACAGTATGTCTGATCATCGGGACAGTGTTCATGAGCGTATATTACCGGAGGTGGAAAACGGAAATCCATATTCAGCAGGAATGGCTGGACAGTGTTCTGATCAGGGAGAAAAAATGGATTCTTCAAAATCAGGGATCTGAAGGCGAGATTTATATGAATGGAAGCAAAGCGGGAGATATCAATCCGTATTTTGCGTGTGTGGCGGCTGTCGGTCTTTTGGCAGAAACGGAAAATTGTCCTGTCAGTGGAGAAGAAATAGATGCGGTGCGCAGATATCTGAACTGGCATACCAGAATCCTTCTGGAAACAGATGGAAAAATGGGAATTTACCGAAAAAAAAGCGGGAAGATCGTCTATGTAGATAAAGCAGATTCTGAAGATGGTTATCTGGGAATGTATCTGTGGCTTATGGGGAAATATCTCAAAAAAGCAGGAAATGCAGAGAAACCGGAATATTATCAGGAAGGGATCCGAATCGCACTTGATCGTATCCAAAATCTGATGAAAAATGGAACAACACAGGTTTCAGAAGAGAATACTACAGTATATCTGATGGATAATCTTGAAGTATGGAAAGGGCTGTATGAATTCGAAAGCTCAGATTCTGCGGAGAAGAACGAAGTGTCTGTGATGTGTAAGGATCTTCAGAAGCAGATTGAAAAGGTGTTCTGGGACGAACAAAGAAAGAGATGGAAAATTCTTCAGGACAGTGAACAGCTGCATCCGGAAGAATTCTATCCGGATGCAATTGCTCAGATTTATCCATTGATTTATGGATTTCCGATAAAAGATAAAAAGGAACAAAAAAAGCTGTATCAGTGGTTTACCGAAAAATTTCAATGGCAGACAATGAATAAACAGAGAAAAGGCTTTGTATGGACAATGACAGGAATGGCAGCCGCCCAGCTGGGAGATATCAATAATCTCAGATCTCTGATAAAAAATTATGAAGCAGAATACAGCAGTATCAGAAAGTACCCATTATACACAGGGGAAGCGGGCTGGATCTGTCAGGAGTGTGAAAAACTGTATCAGTTATATGAAGACAGCTATCTGTTTTTTCTGACTCAGCTTATTCAGGCAAAAAATGAATCCACCTGTTAATCCTGTTTTTCTTCCAGAAAATCATAAGCAAACTGTGCATACATCGCAGCACCGCGTTTGAGGACACTTTCATCTACAGTGTAGTGATCATTATGATTTCTGGCTGTAAAGCCAAGAGCCTTATTCTGGCTTCCGATAAGACCGAAAACGCCGGGGACTTTTTCCGTATAGTATGCGAAGTCCTCGCTGATCATCATTTTTGGAAATGGCTGCAGGGAGTCAGAACCGTACATTTTGGCAGCAGCGTTTCTTGCGATCCGGACGAGATTTTCATGTTTATTGATGATCGGCGCCGGGAAATATTCAAAACTAAGAGTAGCCTTTGCACCCATGGAATCGGCTGTGTTTTCAGCAATTTTACGGAGCAGAGGCTCTGTTTTTCTACGCATTTCAGGGGAATGTGTACGGGTAGTTCCCTCAAGGATAACCTTGTCTGCGAGAATGTTGAAACGCTGTCCTCCGGTTATTTTTCCTACAGTGACGACAAGTGGATTCAGAGGATCGTTCATACGGGAGACAACAGACTGGATTTCTGTGATGATGTAGGCGGCAGTCAGGATTGCATCCACTCCCTGGTGCGGAGTGGATCCATGGGCAGAGACACCTTCAATTTCAATGCGGAAATTATCGCAGCTTGCCATGCGCGGACCGGATTCAAAATTCATAAAAGGGGCATCAAGCTCTCCCCATATGTGTGTACCATAAATGGCATCGACATCATCCAGAAAACCATGTTTTATGTAATACTCGGCACCATGACAGGATTCTTCAGCAGCCTGAAAAATGGTTTTTACATTGCCCTTCAGATCCTCTTTGTGGGACATCAGCATGCGTATTCCACCCAGAAGCATAGCAATATGGCAGTCATGTCCGCAGGCATGCATGACACCGGGATTCTGGCTGCAGAATGAAAGCCCGGTGTGTTCCTCGACAGGAAGTGCGTCAATGTCTGCACGGAGAGCGACCGTTTTGCTGGGAGAGGAAGCTTTGCCGCCTCTGATCATTGCCCAGAGCCCGTTATAATCCGGATAATAATGTGGGGTAAGTCCCATCTCATTCAGAAGTTTTCCGATTTGCCGTGTAGTGTTTATTTCTTCAAAAGAGAGTTCCGGATGTGTGTGAAAATATCGACGTTGTTCAATGATCCAGGCCTCGTTTTCATCTGCCATATCTTTGAAATTCATAAAGTCAGATCCTTTCTAAATATTGATTTACTGGTAGGATTCATACTATCGGAAAAAAGAGCGAATGTCAAACTGTAAACTCATTGAAAATTTTGTCATAACTTCGTATAATATGACATAGACAGATATACAGAAATACCCAAAACAATAAACAGGGGGGAGAAAAATCCCATGGGAAAGACAATAACTATTTGCTTCACCAACAACAAAGGCGGCAGCGGCAAATCCACAACCTGCTCAAATCTCGGAGCGGCTATGGCACGTGACGGTAAGAAAGTTCTGCTGGTTGACGGCGATATGCAGCTGAACCTGTCATTGTCTGTGTTTTCAGAGGACTGGGTGCTGGAACATGCAAAGAGCGAGAAAAATCTTTATTATGCAATCGGCAGACAGGAAGATCTTACAGATTATATTGTGAACACACCGTATGAAAATCTTGATCTGATCCCATCATCTACATTGATGAGTTCCATCGAATACGAACTCTTTACAAAATGGCAGAGGGAGCTTATCCTGAAGAAATGTCTTCAGAAGATCAAGGACTCAGAGGTGTATGATTACATCCTGATCGATGCACCACCTACGCTCGGCGGCTGGGTTATGAATATTCTGTGTGCATCGGACAAGGTGATCATTCCGGTGGAGGCAAGTCCGTGGGGAATGTTCGGACTTGCAAATATGTTTGAATTTCTGAATGAAGTCAAACAGATCGCTCCGGATCTCGAGGTTGCAGGTATCGCAGTGACAAAAGTTGATGCCCGTAAGAATTATTTTAAACAAACAATGGAAACTTTGCATCAGCTGGAAAGTATACATGTATTTGAAAGCCTGATTCGCGTGGACAGTAACATTGAGTGGTCTCAGGATAACAGCGTTCCGGTAGTTGAGTACAAAAAATCCAGCAGAAGCGCGAAGGAATACACAGAATTAGCCAGGGAGGTTATGGATTATGTCAGTAGGTAAAGACAGTATTCTGCGTGCTGCAAACGCAGAGGCAAAGAACACAGAAGCAAAAGCAGAACCGGTAAAGCCGGCAGAAGAGAAGAAGGCTTTGACAGAAGTCAAAGAAACAGCAAAGACAGAAATACCGGTCAAAGAATCAGCAGCAAAGAAAGCACCGGCAAAGAAGACAAGAACTGCAAAAACCAAAACAGCTGCAAAAACTGCAGCAGCTCCAAAAGCAGTGAAAAAAACAACAACCCGCAAAAAAGCCGTAAAGACTTCTGTCCTTACACCGGAGAATTCAGAAGAACTTCAGGCAGCATTTGTCAAAGACAAAACCCCGGAAGAGGTAAACGGACCAGTTCATGTAAATGAGGAACTTCCGGTTTATCTTCTGTAACATAAAAAAGCAGATTTCCATCAGCAGCAGGCAAGCTGTTCGGAAATCTGCTTTTTTGGCAGAATAGTGAATCTGGTTATGCTTCAGGAGCAGTCTGACATGCGTCTTCTTTTTCAGGGAAGATATGTCTGAAAATAAAACGAACGATCGGCCCTGCATAGATCAGCTGCCAGAAGAAAGCTACAGGGAAGTTCATAGCAGTTGTCTGAATCCATACAGCGATGAACTGATTTCCGGCATGCTTAAAAAGAATCGTAGCAGCAAGACTCATAAGAGGGCACATAAAGGCAACAGATGGAACGGAAATCGCAAGTATCATGCTGAATGGATGGCAGGTTCTGAAATCAACCATACGGGCAGCACATGCAAAAGCGAGTTTGGATACAATGAAGAAATCAAGTACGAATGCGATAGGTCCCATGATGATCAGTTCATGAAAAGCGGCAGGGAATACTTCGTTGGACATGCCGCCCATATTAAGTGCGATGTTGTAACAGATCATAGCATAAACCATGAAAAATACCATGATAATTGTAAAGATCACTTCCTGAAATTTGTTTTTAGGCATAAAAAAATCCTCCTTGAATAGATATATTAGTGATACAAGAGCATGTGTTGTTCGTTAATCATTCAGGGAGAATGTGCGTTTCCAATTAGACCATATTCAGTTCAGC
>CAKRTP010000019.1 GCA_934402155.1 uncultured Blautia sp.
TAGTGCGGGATTCCTGCCTCGATGAATTTCTCATAGATAGAAAGCTCTGCTGTCATGATCGTATTGTCTGTAGGTGTAAACACTGCATCCACGCCGTCTGCGATCAATGCTTCTGCTGCAAGCTGGACCTCGTCTGTTGTAGTTCCGGTACGCTCAACGTATTCGATACCTTCTTTGTCCAGATAATCCTTGGCTTCCTGGATCGCTGTTGTGGAGGAATCCTGTCCTACGTCATAAAGGAGTCCAATCTTCTTTACATCCGGGTTCTGTGCCTGGATCAGTTTCATGATGGAAGAAGTGTCCAGATAGTCGCTGGTTCCTGTAATATTCGCTCCAGGAGCATCCAGAGAATCTACAAGTCCGGAACCGACCGGATCAGATACTGCAGAAAATACAACCGGTGTCTCAGTTCCCTCTGTTGCAGACTGCATACGCATTGCTACCGGTGTAGCCACGCCAACCATCAGGTCTACGTTGTCAGCCTGAAAATCGGAAATGATCTGTTCCATAACACTGGCATCTGCATTACAATTATCATAAGATACATCAAAGGTGACACCTTTTTCTTCGCCGAGCTCCTCAAGGCGGGACTGGATGTTATCTACGATCTGGTTCAGGGAAGCATCATCCACATAGTTGCAGATACCTACCTTGAAATCATCCGCCATTACCGGTGAAGCCATCATCATACTGGCTGCTACTGCTGCTGCGATTACTAACATTCTTTTTTTCATAGTCTTTTTCCTCTCTCTTTCTGCATTTTATGCGTTACTGTTCACTTCGTTCACAGTACTTTTATGTTCCATGAGAAAAAAAGAACCGCCTCAAGCTATGCTTGAGACGGTAATAATTTCTTATTATCGCGGTACCACTCAAATTGACGTATCGTCCACTTTCTCATGTACAAACATACACTCCTGATTGATAACGGGTTCGGTTCCCGTCAGTGCCTACTCTCCGGATTCGAATTTCGGACTGCCCTCGGAAGGCCATTCAATCATCCGCTTCATACAGGCTCCCACCATTACCCGCTCTCTGGAATGTTGCCGGATCATCTACTCTTCTTCCTCATCGGTTTTGTTGTTTTATACTTTACCATACGAAACTGTATCTGTCAATCACTTTTTGACTTTTTGGGCGAATTGATGATTGGTTAATGTTACTGTTCCATCATCAGTTCTTAAAGCTGTGGATCGGGGCCGGAATACGTCCGCCTCTTTCTACAAACGCATCACAGGAGAAGTTATTTACCGGCATGATCGGTGCATAGCCGAGAAGACCGCCAAATTCTACGGTTTCACCTACACCCTTGCCGATTACAGGGATGACTCTGACTGCGGTTGTCTTCTGATTGATCATACCTATCGCAGATTCGTCTGCAATGATTCCGGCGATCGTAGTTGCCTTTGTATCTCCCGGAATTGCGATCATATCAAGACCTACAGAGCAGACGCAGGTCATTGCTTCCAGCTTCTCAAGTGTCAGCGCGCCAAGATTTACCGCGTCGATCATTCCCTGATCCTCGCTGACCGGAATAAATGCACCGCTTAAACCACCGACTGCCTGAGCCGCCATGACACCGCCCTTTTTGACCTGATCATTCAGAAGAGCAAGAGCTGCTGTCGTTCCCGGTGCTCCGACTCTCTCAAGACCGATCTCTTCCAGAATCTCAGCAACACTGTCTCCGATCGCCGGTGTCGGTGCCAGAGAAAGGTCAACAATGCCGAACGGTACTCCAAGACGTTTGGATGCCTCCTGTGCCACCAGCTGGCCCACACGTGTTACCTTAAACGCCGTTCTCTTGATCATCTCGCAGAGTGTCTGGAAGTCTGCCCCACGTACAGCCTCCAATGCTGTCTTGACAACGCCAGGGCCGCTGACGCCAACGTTGATGATGCAGTCTGCCTCTGTCACGCCGTGGAATGCACCTGCCATAAACGGGTTGTCATCCGGTGCATTGCAGAATACAACCAGCTTCGCGCATCCAAGGGAATCCTGATCTTTGCTGGCCTCTGCTGTCTCAAGAACGATCTCTCCCATCAGTTTGACCGCATCCATATTGATACCGGTTTTGGTAGAACCGACATTTACAGAACTGCAGACACGTTCCGTAACAGCAAGTGCCTGAGGAATGGAACGGATCAGAAGTTCTTCTGCCGGTGTCATTCCCTTACTTACCAGTGCAGAATATCCACCGATGAAGTTAACACCAATGGTCTTCGCTGCCTTATCAAGTGTCTTTGCAACAGAAACAAAATCTTCTGTTGAATGACATGCCACACCGCCTACAAGTGCGATCGGTGTTACGGAAACTCGTTTATTTACAACCGGGATCCCGAATTCTGTCGCGATCTTGTCACCTGTAGCCACAAGATCTTTTGCCTTTGTGGTGATCTTGTCATAAATTTTCTGATTCATAGTATCCAGGTCACTGTCAATGCAGTCCAGAAGACTGATGCCCATGGTAATGGTACGCACATCCAGATTTTCCTGTTCGATCATTTTGTTAGTTTCATTTACTTCAAATATATTTAACATGTCGGTGCTCCTTTATTAAGGTTTATCGTAACTGTTCGGTCCCCCCACAGTTACGGTTTCTCAGTTTTTATTTTAGATTCTGTGCATTACATTGAAAATATCTTCATGCTGGCAGCGGATTACTACACCGATCTTGTCACCGATTTCAGAAAGATCCTTTGAAATAGTTGCAGCGTCTTTTTCGGAAGCGCTGGTATCTGTGATCATCATCATGTTGAAATATCCCTGTACGATAGTCTGAGAAATATCCAGGATATTTACATTGTTCTCTGCAAGATAGGTACATACCTTTGCAATGATTCCCACGGTATCATTTCCTACTACTGTAATGATTGTTTTTTTCATAACTGTCTCCCTTTCTCTTACACGGTAACTGCCTCAGAAGCAAAATCCCTGTGCGCTACCTGAATTCTGAAATCTTTTGATTTGTAAGGGTTGTCTCCCATTGTTACCTCTGAACATACGGTTTCGTAAGCAAGTTCTTCATAGTTGTTTTCTCTGCTTAAATGTCCGAGAAAAATTGCCTTCATGTTGTCGTGAAGAAGCCGGCACAGAAGCCTGCCTGCGTTTTCATTTGACAGATGTCCTTTCTCCCCGAGAATCCTGCGCTTCAGATAATATGGATATTTTCCTACCTGAAGCATCCTGATATCATGATTTGCCTCCAGAAGAAGTGCATCCAGATCCTGAAGATTTTCGACAATATATTCATTATAGTTACCAAGGTCCGTCGCAATCCCTACGGAACTTTCTCCGCATTCCACACGATACCCTACCGGCTGAGCCGCGTCATGAGGAATGGTAAACGGATTGATCGTCAGATCTTTGACTGCAAAGGGTTCATCCTCCCTGATCTCATGAAAAATACCTTCCGGAAGCTTTCCAAGAGATCCGCTTCTGAGCATTGCATCTATCGTACCTTCTGTGGCATAGATTGGAAGCCCGTATCGGCGCGCGATCACGCCCAGTCCCTTGATATGATCTGAATGCTCATGAGTGATCAGAATCCCATCCAGATCACGCCCGGTAAGATCGATGCTGTTGAGTCCTGCCTCCATCTTCTTGCCGCTGATCCCGATATCCACCAGCACATGTGCCTGTTCAGATCCTATGTAAATACAATTCCCGCTGCTTCCGCTTGCAATACTGCAAAATCTCATAATGCCCTGATTCCTTCCTCGATCTGACTCCATGTCTCATTCAGATCTCCGTTATTTTGTATAATATAATCTGCATGTTCCCGGAAGAATTCCTCGGTCGCCTGACGTGCAATGATGTTTTCGGCTTTTTCTCTTGTATAGCCGCGGCTGCTCATAAGACGTTCGATCCGGATTTCCCTGTCTGTATGAATATACCATACTTTGTCACAAAATGCATCATAATGATCTTCCAGAAGAAGCGCAGCCTCCACTATCATGAGAGGGCAGCCTGCTCTTTGCTGTACCTCGATCTCATTCAGAATATAGTTCTTTACAGCCGGATGAATAATATCATCCAGCTTTTGCCGCATTTCTTCATGGGCAAATACTACATCAGAAACTATCTTCCGGTCAATGGTTTTATCATTTTTTATGATTTTTTTTCCGAACAATGCGATAACCTGCTCATAACAGATGCCGCCCGGTTCCATAACAAGATGACCGATTTTGTCCGCCTGAAGCACACAGGCGTTGAATTTTTGCTCCAGATGGTCGAGGACGGTGCTCTTGCCGGCACCGACCCCTCCTGTAATTCCTATGATCTTCATTTATTTTGCCTCATACCAGTTTTCGCCCTGGTGCATGTCAATCTCAAGCTCCACAGACAGATGTGCAGCACCCTTCATTTCTTCTTCCAGAATTTTTGACACAATTTCAATCTCTTCTTTTTTTGTTTCGATGAGGAGCTCATCGTGAACCTGAAGAACAAGTCTGGACTCCAATCCTTCCTGTTTCATTCTTTCGTATACACGGTTCATTGCAATCTTGATAATATCAGCCGCACTTCCCTGGATCGGAGAATTCATTGCCACTCTCTCTCCGAAAGAACGCTGCATGAAATTGCTGGATTTCAGTTCCGGGACGGGACGACGACGTCCGAGCATCGTAGATACGTATCCTTTTTCTTTTGCTGTTTTTACAAGTTCATCGAGAAAGCCCTTGATCTTTGGATAGGTTTCAAAATATTTTTCAATATACTCTGCCGCCTCTTTACGGGTAATGCTTAGATCCTGACTTAATCCAAAAGAACTGATGCCGTATACAATACCAAAATTGACTGCTTTGGCATTTCTTCTCTGAAGAGGTGTCACTTCATCAAACGGCACATGAAAAACCTGGGACGCAGTCAGACGATGGATATCCTGCGCTTCTCTGTATGCCTGGATCAGTTTTTCATCCCCGGACATATGTGCAAGAACTCTCAGCTCAATCTGCGAATAATCGGCATCCAGAAATACAAATCCGTCTTCCGGCACAAAAACTTTACGGATCAGCCTTCCAAGCTCCATTCTGACTGGAATATTCTGGAGATTCGGTTCCGTACTGCTGATTCGTCCTGTCGCTGTGATCGTCTGGTTAAAAGTCGAGTGGATCCTTCCATCCGGTTCGATCACTGCACTTAAACCGTCTGCGTAGGTGGATTTGAGCTTGGCAAGCTGACGATATTCCAGGATATTTTTGATGATCTCATATTCCGGCGCGAGTTTTTCCAGAATATCAGCTGCTGTAGAATAACCAGTCTTTGTCTTTTTGCCGCCCTGAATCCCCATTTTTTCGAACAGGATCACACCAAGCTGTTTTGGAGAATTGATATTAAACTCCTCTCCTGCCTGCTCCCAGATCAGTTTTTCCAGTTCCCGGATCCTGATGCTCAGTTTTTCTCCGTAATTCTTTAATTCCTCTCCTCTGACACGGATTCCCCATTTCTCCATGGAATCCAGGGTAAATACCAGCGGAAGCTCGATTTCCGTGTAAACCTTCCACATTTCTGTCTCATGCAGAGCCTTTTCTATCGGCTCTCTGGACGCAAGGACAGTATATGCCGCATAGCAGGCATAAATTCCCAGTTCTTCTGAGGATTTTTCCCAGGCCGTCCGGATACTGTCTTTGCCAAGAAGGTCTTCACGGGTCGGAAGCAGCTTCCCATCCAGATATTCCTTCGCCACATCATCAAAAGTATAGGAAGATTTCAGCGGATTCAGAAGATACACACCGATTCCTGTATCAAATACATGAGAAGACTCTGTGAGGTTCAGATGTTTCAGAATACTCTTGACATCCATGGAACACAGAATCGTTGTATCTGCAAGTTCCCTGAGTTTGCCACAGAGATAATCACCCGTCATAAGCCCCTGCGCCGGAATATAATAAACTTCGTTTTCTTCCAGTGCAATCCCAACTCCATAAACCGCTTCCCTGTCGCAGAGCAGTTCCACTCCTAAATAAGCTTTAGACGCTGCTTTCCTGAAAATATTCTCTGCTCCGGACAGATCTTCGCAGGTAAAAAAATCATCCGTCATTGTCTGTTCCGGCACACTTGTCACATCAAAACGCCCAAGAAGATTCTTAAATTCCAGACGTTTGCACAGTTCATAAGCTTCCGGAGTATACAGATTCCCAAGTCTCGCTTCCTCATAAGAAAACTCAACCGGGCTCTGTGTATTGATCGTCGCCAGCGTTTTGCTCAGAACGGCCAGGTCATAATGCTCGCGGAGAGATTCTTTTGCCTTGTTTGGCTTCACTTCCTCGAGATGTTCATGGGCATTCTCAATAGAGCCATACTGAACGATCAGTTTGGTGGCTGTTTTCTCTCCCACGCCAGGAATCCCCGGAATATTATCAGCTGAATCTCCCATCAGAGCTTTCAGTTCAATGATCTGAGGCGGTGTGACCTGATATTTCTCCAGAACCTGATCTGCATGAAAATCCTCGATCGTTGTTTTTCCCCTGGAGGTCTTTGGAAGGCGGATCAGGATCCTGTCTGTCGCAAGCTGAAGAAGGTCTCTGTCTCCGGAAAGGATCGTAACATCCATCCCCTGCTTCTCACTTCGAAATGCCAGTGTACCGAGAAGATCGTCTGCTTCATAGCCTGCCATGGATACTGTCTTGACCCCCATGGCAGCAAGAACTTCACGGATCAGCGGCACCTGTTCACGGAGTTCTGAGGGCATCGGCTTTCTTGTTCCTTTGTAAGCCTCATACATTTTGTGCCGGAAAGTCGGCTCATGAAGATCAAATGCAACTGTCAGATACTCCGGCTTCTCCTCCTCAAGAATACGAAAAAGAATATTCAAAAATCCATAAACCGCGCCTGTATGTTTTCCTTCTGAATTCGTCAGATCCGGAAGTCCATAAAAAGCGCGGTTCAATATACTGTGTCCATCTATCAATAATATTTTTTCACTCAAATTCCTGTCCTCCTGCTACATTTTCAGTTACTGTCTGCTCATTATCTGCTGCTCACTCCGTTCACAACAGCTATTATATCCCCGATATGATCAGGATCACAAAGACGCACAAAGCAACAGCAGCGCACACACATAAAAGCCCTGTCACAAAATACATAACCCGCTTCTGATGGATATTCCGTCTGCTTCTTCGTATCTCCTGCTCCAGCAGTTTCTTAAAATCAAGAACTTTTCCGTTTTTATCCTCATCCAGCTGCTGCATTGCCTCATGTACGATAAAATATGTTTCCAGTTCATCATAACAGGAGGGACAATGTTCTATATGATCCAGAAATTCCTCCAGTTCATTCATAGACAGACTGTTATCTATAAAACGTGTAACCATACTCTCTGCTGTCCTGCAATCTATCTCTGACACCGGCTGCCACCTCCATGTTTTGTTTGTTGCTTTTCTGTTCACAAAGTAACTGATCTTTTGCTTTTTGGAATCACTCTGTCACTGTAGTATAACATAAAAAAAGACAGTTCTCAACGAATTTCGCCGGAACTGTCTTTTTGACAGTTGTAAGAGGTAACTGTAAGAGGGATGAACCCTGACTCTTTATTCCTTTGTAAGGCTTACTTCCTGGATTTCATCCGGTGTTTCAAGAATCTTCATAAACTCATCACCTGTGATCGTCTCATGCTCATAGAGATACTTGGCAAGTTCATGGAGCTTACCGATATTATCCCTGAGGATCTGAAGTGCTTTCTCATGCTGGGCACGTACAAGCTCAACCACTTTCTTATCAAGAAGTGTCTGCGTCTCAAATGAGCAGGCGAGACTGGAATCTCCACCCAGATACTGATTGCTGACGTTTTCCATCGCAACCATATCAAATTCATCACTCATACCATAACGTGAGATCATTGCTCTTGCGATCTTTGTCGCCTGTTCAATATCATTGGATGCACCTGTCGTAATAGAGTGGAAGATCAGTTCCTCTGCTGCACGTCCTCCGGTAAAGGTAGCTATCTTATTTTCCAGTTCTTCCCTGGACATGAGGAAATGCTCCTTCTCATCTACCTGCATGGTATAGCCAAGAGCTCCGGAAGTACGAGGAATGATCGTGATCTTGTGCACAGGTGCTGACTCTGTCTGTTTTGCAGCGACCAGGGCATGTCCGATCTCATGATAGGATACGATCAGTTTTTCCTTGTTTGAAAGCACCCGGTTCTTCTTCTGATAACCGGCAATGACAACCTCTATACTCTCCTCAAAATCTGCCTGTGTTGCAAATTTACGTCCATCACGTACTGCACGGAGAGCCGCCTCATTGACGATGTTGGCAAGTTCTGCACCTGATGCACCTGCAGCAGCCTTGGCAATCTCATCGAATCTTACCGTATCTGATATCTTGATCTTCTTTGCATGGACTTTGAGAATTTCCTCCCGGCCCTGAAGATCAGGAAGTTCAACCGGGATCCTTCTGTCGAAACGACCCGGCCGCAAAAGAGCCGGATCCAGAGAATCCGGACGGTTTGTCGCAGCAAGGATCACAACACCTTTGGAACCGTCAAAACCATCCATTTCTGTCAGGAGCTGATTGAGCGTCTGCTCACGCTCATCGTTGCCGCCTGTAAATCCGGCGCCATCACGCTTCTTACCGATGGTATCGATCTCATCAATAAAAACAATACACGGTGCTTTCTCATTAGCCTGTTTAAAGAGGTCTCTGACCTTGGCAGCACCCATACCAACAAACATTTCCACAAACTCGGAACCCGAGATTGAAAAGAACGGAACCTCTGCCTCACCTGCCACAGCCTTGGCAAGAAGAGTCTTACCTGTTCCCGGAGGGCCTACAAGGAGAGCTCCTTTCGGCATGGACGCTCCGATTTCCGTATATTTCTGCGGATTATGAAGATAATCAACGATTTCTGTCAGAAGTTCCTTTGCCTCATCTTCACCTGCCACATCAGAAAATTTGATTCCTGTAGATGATTTTACATAAACCTTGGCATTACTCTTTCCAAAGGACATTGCTCCTCCCGGACCACCGCCCATGGATGACATCATCTTTTTGCTTAACCAGCGGCCAATAAAGATAAAGATCACGATCGGCACAACATAGCTGAGGATAAGTGTCATAAAAATAGACGGGCTCTCCGGAAGCACTTCATCCATTGTCACACCCGCATCAAGGAGGCGGTTTACCAGGTCCGGATCGTCCATCTTGACTGTCTTGCACAGAACGCTGTCTTCCGAATCCTCTGATCCGATCTCATAGTAAATATAATTCTCTTCCACCGTAGCCTTGGAGACATCACCCTTCTCCACGCTCTCTATAAAAGCAGAATAATTTGTCTTCTGTATACTCCGCTCCTGCACAGCAGGAACCACAAGCATATTCAGAAGAATGATAACGATACCTGCAATGATATAATAGACATACATTGGGATCTTTTCCGGTTTCTTGTTACCAAATTTCATTTAACCTCTGTCCTCCATATCTTCGAAATCATCCGGCATATTCAGCATTCCCGTATTCTTCCGAAATCATTTACGTCATGTACCATATCATTTTTTTCACTCTTATTCAATGTTCATTGTGTGAAAAATTATAAACTTTTCATAAAACATTTTTCGACAGAAATCCCGGAAGTAAAACAATTTCTCTTTCTCCCATGCAGTCCGTGGTTCTCACAAGAATTCTCGCAAAAAAAGAAGAAGTCCTGAATGATCAGGACTTCTGGTATGCCGCTGGCCGGACTCGAACCGGCACGGTTTCCCGCTTGATTTTGAGTCAAGTGCGTCTGCCAATTCCGCCACAGCGGCACATGAACCGAAAATTATATTATCATAATTTCCGGTTCTTAGCAAGTGTTTTTTTAATTATTTGTACAGTTTATCTTCATCCTGTAAAAGTTTCTCATAAATCGGAAAACTGTCGAAAGTCGCAAAGTAATCCTTAGGTGTCTCTGCTCTTCGGATCATCTCAAAGCTTCCGTCCTCATGAAGAAGAATCTCTGCTGATTTGAGTTTGCCATTGTAGTTATAACCCATTGCAAATCCGTGAGCTCCTGTGTCATGGATCACAAGCAGATCTCCCTTTTCGATCTCCGGAAGATAACGGTCGATTGCAAATTTATCGTTGTTTTCACAAAGAGATCCCGTGATGTCGTAAAGATGATCGCATGGTCTGTCTTCTTTGCCCATAACAGTAATATGGTGATATGCACCATACATGGCCGGACGCATCAGGTTTACTGCACACGCATCTACTCCCACATATTCTTTGTGAGTATGTTTCTCATGGATAGCCTTTGTTACCAGGCAGCCATATGGTCCCATCATAAAACGTCCGAGTTCCGTATAGATTGCAACATCTCCCATTCCTGCCGGAACAAGAACTTCCTCGTATACTTTACGCACGCCCTCTCCGATCACACGGATATCATTCGGAGTCTGATCCGGTCTGTACGGAATACCGATTCCTCCTGAGAGATTGATAAATCCGATTCTGGCTCCTGTTTCTTCGTGAAGTTTTACCGCCAGTTCAAACATTACCTTTGCAAGCATCGGATAGTATTCATTTGTCACTGTGTTGCTGGCAAGGAATGCGTGAAGACCAAAATTCTTTGCACCTTTGGATTTGAGGATACGGAATGCATCAAAAATCTGTTCTGTTGTCATTCCATATTTCGCATCTCCCGGATTGTCCATGATATCATTACTGATCTTAAATACTCCGCCTGGATTGTAGCGGCAGCTGATAGTTTCCGGAATCCTGCCCACAGCACGCTCTACAGCCTCAATATGTGTGATATCGTCCAGGTTGATGATTCCGCCAATCTCGTCTGCATAGCGAAATTCATCTTCCGGAGTATCATTGGAAGAAAACATGATATCACCTTTTTTGCATCCGATTGCCTTGGAAAGCATCAGTTCCGTCATGGAAGAACAGTCGCAGCCGCAGCCATACTCCTGAAGGATCTGAATGAGATACGGGTTCGGAGTTGCTTTTACCGCAAAAAATTCTTTGAATCCTTTATTCCATGCAAATGCTTCTTTTAATGCCTTTGCATTCTCACGGATTCCTTTTTCATCGTAAAGATGAAATGGTGTCGGATACTGTGCTGTAATTTCTTTCAGCTTTTCCAGGGTTACAAACGGCTTTTTTTTCATAATATATCTCTCCTCGTTTGGTTTATTTATTGCTCCTCTGTCCGTTTACCTTTATTTCACATGTTGATGTGTAAACAGATGATCCTGACAATATTCGTAATTTCCATTACATTTGGAACAGAATCTGAATTCCAGATTCGGATCGTCCTTCTCTGTTCTTCCGCAGATCGCGCATTTATGCTTTGTGACCCCGCCAGCTGCCGGATTGGCTCTGCTCTGCGCAACTGCTTTCTTAAACTCTCTTCTCCTGTGAACTTCCTTCGGATTATATCTGTGCATATTTTTCGTGCTGAAGAAAAACAGCACAAAGTTCAGAAGCGAAGCAACGATCGGCACTGCCATCACCCAGAGACCGGCTCTTATATAGGTGAACATGTTATAAAGCACGATCACTCCATAGACAATTGCCATCCACTTCATTTTGATCGGAATCACAAACCACAGAAGGATCTGCATATCCGGACAGGACATCGCATAGGCCAGAAAGACTGACAGACTGACATAGTAGGTCGTAAACACTCCTCCACCGATCGAATAGCTTATCCCATCGATCACAACAGAACCACCTGTTATGAAATAAGTGAGAAAAGCTGCGACCAGCACAAAAAATAACCCTGAAAAAATATACAATGTATACCTGAAAGTTCCCCAGGTACGCTCCAGGGAAGTTCCTATCGGATAATAGAAAAACAAAATAGAAATCACAAACAGCATAAAATTACCTGTGCTCGGCGGATAAATCACCCACGTCACCAGTCTCCATATCTGTCCCTGAAGGATCATGGACACATCCAGACTCATCATTGCCATCAGCCTCGGATTCAGATAAGTCAGAAAATATCCCACCACATAACAGATGATAATATACATCGTCAGATTCTGAATCCCGAACCGTCCATACTTGCGTTCCAGTTTATCGATCCAGTTCATAACATCACTCCTTTTCAATCAGTATACTGTTTGGAAAGATGAATCCCCTCATCAAAAATATTTCTTTTTTGCCAGGAAGATCGCTGCCACGATACTTGCCGCGATCGAGATCACGATTACGATCAGAAATCCCCACGACGTATGGGAAAACGGCATGCCGACAGCACTTAAGTTCATCCCATAGGCACTGAATATGATCGTCGGAATACTCATAACGATCGTGATCACAGACAAGATCTTCATGACATCATTCAGATTGTTGGAAATAACCGACGCAAACGCATCCATCATGTTTGCAAGGATACCACTGTAGATGTTGGCCATCTCTATCGCCTGCGTATTCTCAATGATAACGTCCTCAAGAAGCTCTGTGTCTTCCGGATACTTCTTGATGCTTTCCACCTTGATCAGTTTTTCCAGCACAGCCTCATTGGAACGCAGAGATGTTGTAAAATAGACCAGAGATTTCTCCAGTTCCAGAAGTTCGATCAGTTCCTTGTTTCGCGGTGAAAAATGAAGCTTCTCCTCCACCTGTTCACTCTTCTTGTCAATAATTCGCAGATAACGCAGGTACATGCTTGCATTTCGATACAGGATCTGAAGGATGAAACGTGTTTTCATATAAGTAAAGAAATTGCGGACACGCCCTTCCATAAATCTCGTCAGCACCTGTGTATCCTCCAGACAGACAGTAAAGATCATTTTGTCTGTGACAATGATGCCAAGCGGAATCGTACCATACCAGTCCTTATCATTACGTTCCTCGATCATAGGGACATCTACCAGGATCAATGTATAAGTATCCTCTACCTCGATACGGGAACGTTCTTCCTCATCCAAAGGAGCCCGCAGGTCATCGACCTCAATCTGGAACTGTTCTGAGATTTCAAAGATCTCTGTAGCTGTAGGATTCGTCAGTGCGATCCAGCAGCCATCCTGTGGTTCCTGAATCTCATGAATGGCACCCTCGGATGTCCGAAACATTCTAACCACAATTCCACTCCCCTTCCACTCTTATTTCTGCAAAGCCCGAAGGCTTCACACTTTTTGTGCAACAGTCCTGCCATTCCGAAACAATTACACAGCTTACATTATAAATTGTGTGTTGTTCTTTGTCAATTCCAACAGTTTTTATTTACACAAAATTAACCTTGGCCTCGAAACCTTACAGATTATGTTGTTTTTCGAGCATCACCGTGCTAAAATATACTCATTCTGTACATCAATGCTATATCTGTACATCAATTTTCAGGAAGGAATCTTGCTCATATGAATAAATCAAGTTTTGGAAATCATTTTACAGTCACGACCTGGGGCGAATCTCACGGAAAAGCACTTGGTGCTGTTATCGACGGCTGCCCTGCCGGTCTTTCTCTCAACGAAGAGGATATCCAGAAATTCCTTGATCGCCGCAAACCTGGCCAGAGCCGCTATACAACTGCCCGCAAGGAGGGAGATCTTGTAGAAATCCTCTCCGGTGTATTTGAGGGAAAAACTACCGGAACTCCAATTTCTCTCATGGTCCGCAATACCGATCAGCGTTCCAGAGATTATGGAAATCTTGCATACTCTTACCGTCCCGGTCACGCTGATTTTACTTTTGATGCCAAATATGGTTTTCGCGATTACCGCGGAGGCGGACGCTCCTCAGGACGGGAGACCATCGGACGCGTTGCAGCAGGTGCCATTGCCTCCAGAATCCTTGAATCCCTCGGCATTTCATTCTGCACCTACACCAGGTCTATCGGTCCTGTACAAATCGAAAGCTTCGATGCAGAAGAGATCACCCGAAATGCTTTTTATATGCCTGATGCCAGTGCTGCCGCTTCTGCCGGAGTCTACCTGGAAGAATGCATGAAAAACCGTGACAGTGCCGGCGGCATCGTTGAATGTCGGATCAGAAACGTTCCTGCCGGTCTCGGAAATCCGGTCTTCGAAAAACTGGATGCTGTCCTCGCACAGGCAGTCATGTCGATCGGTGCTGTCAAAGCTGTTGAGATTGGTGATGGTTTCCAGGTTTCCAGGATGAAAGGATCTGAAGACAATGACGGTTTCCGCACGGAAAATAATAAGATCATCAAAACTTCCAACCATGCCGGCGGCATCATGGGTGGAATAAGTGACGGAAGTGAGATCATCCTCCGTGCAGCGATCAAACCAACTCCTTCGATCAGCCAGCCGCAGGACACCGTGACCAGAGCCGGTGAGAGTTTATCTCTGGAAATCCATGGCCGTCATGATCCGGTGATCGTTCCAAGAGCTGTTGTTGTCGTAGAATCCATGTGTGCTCTGGCAGTCACAGATGCACTTTTTTCCAATATGACCTCTCAGATTGATAACATTCAGAAATTCTATCAGTGCTGACCATTTTTCTTAAATCATTGTGGAACAGTTTTCTCTGTAAAGCAGTAAAATCCCCCGTCAACTGTCGCACGACAGCTGGCGGGGGATTTTGCTGTATCATTAATTTATTCCTGCTCTTCTTCGTCGTCAGGCTGCTGATCCATATCAGCCACCTCATCCGGAACCGGCCAGATATGGATACTGTTCGGAGTTTCAATATGATGGGGTTTATCATTCATCATAATGATGTTCTTGTCATAATCTACTGTAAAAGTAGTAATGGAATCACTTGCATGGTTTGCAATTGCGATATGTCTGTTATCCGGGAAGATCACAAGATCCTTCGGATAATCGCCGCTGATCGGAAGTATGAACTTCTTCTCAAGAAGACCCGTCTCCGGATCGATTTCATACATGGAAACAGTGTTCTCACCTGCAGTTGTACAGAACAGATGCTTACCATCTGGCGCAAGTGCGAGACCTGAAGCTGCGTTGTGGAATGCATCCTCGTCATTTACCTTGGTAAGAGTACTGATACTCTGAAGCAGTTCAAACTCAGGAGTATGTCCGCTTCCGTCATAGCTGTAAACCTTGATCTCATTGCTCAGTTCAAACAGGATATAGGCAAATCTGCCATCTGCGCTGAAACGAATAATCCTCGGTCCGCTCTCTCTCGGGCAGCGGAGGATATCAACCAGTTCCAGTTTATGCTGTCTCTTATTGATACGGTAGATCTTTACCTGATCAATTCCATTATCGACTGCACACAGATATTTGTTATCCGGTGTAGGACGCACGCAGTTTACATGCGGACGGAAGTTACGCTCTGCGACGCTTCCAAGTCCCTTGTGGTAAACACCGTCCATAATACGTCCAAGACTTCCGTCACGGCGGGTATGTACAACTGTCACCTTACCATCATGATATCCTGCCACATACAGATATTTACCATCCACATCTGTAGCGAGGAAACAGCCTCGCATACCATCAATGCTGACTCTGTTGATGCGGGTCAGATCTCCGTTCTCATCACGCCTGAACACTGCCACGCCTTCGTCCTCAATCGAGTATAAAAACTTGCCATTCTTAGAGATTGCTGTATGGGATGCGTTGCTGACCTGCACTTCGCTTCGTTCTCTCAGTGTTCCCTTCTCAACATCCACATCATAAACCTGAATACCTTTACTGTTGCCGTGGGTGTATGTTCCCACATAGGCTACATATTTCTTGTTCCCCATGATATTGCCTCCTAAAATTGCGCGTTGTTTTGTTACTGTTTTTCCGTTCGCAGTAACCTGTCTGTCCATGCAAAACAACACTCCACATGAACTCAAGTGTCCTTATTATATCACAATCCATTTGCAAGAACAAGTTTCCATTCAAGGGGAAATGTATTTTATCCTATACTTAATGTATTTATTTTGTAAAAAATGCCCTTACTTTATCCAGCGTTTCTTCAATGACTGCATCCGTATGTGCTGCTGAGAGGAACATTGCCTCAAACTGTGACGGCGCAAGGTGGATTCCGTTTTTGAGCATAAACAGAAAGTAATCTGCAAATGCCTTTGTATCGGATGTTTTTGCAGAAGTGTAATCCCTGACTTCTTCTGCTGTAAAGAAGATACTTCCAAGAGAAGAGACATGATTTACCTGGTAAGGGCTGCCTGTTTCTCTTAAGATTTCTTCGATACTTCCATATAATTTCCGGCCTTTTTCTTCCAGATCACTATAAATCTCCTGATGTTCATAGAGATATTTAAGCTGAGTCAGACCAGCCGCCATGGCGATCGGATTTCCGCTTAAGGTACCAGCCTGATAAACAGGACCTGCCGGAGAAACCATTTCCATGATCTCTTTTCTTCCGCCATAAGCACCAACAGGCATTCCGGCACCAATGATCTTACCATAGGTAACCATATCCGGTCTCACACCAAAGTACTCCGCTGCTCCGCCGAATGCAAGACGGAATCCTGTAATTACCTCATCAAAGATCAGAAGTGTTCCATACTGGTCACACAGGGTACGGAGTCCCTCAAGAAATCCTTTCTTTGGAGGAACCACACCCATATTTGCACCAACAGGCTCCACGATCACAGCTGCGACCTGCTCCGGTGCCTCCTCGAGAAGAGCTCTGACACTGTCAAGATCATTGTAGACAGCTGTCATGGTATCCTGTGTACAGCCCTTCGGAACTCCGGCACTGTCCGGAACTCCACTGGTCATCACACCAGATCCGGCACTTACCAGAAGTGCATCACTATGTCCATGATAACATCCTGCAAATTTAATGATCTTATCTCTTCCGGTAAAACCTCTCGCAGCACGGATTGCACTCATAACTGCCTCTGTGCCGGAATTAACCATACGCACCATTTCCACATGAGAAATATGCTCACAGATAAATTCTGCCATCTCAACCTCGATCTCTGTCGCACATCCGAAGCTCAGGCCGTTTTCGCAGGCTCTGACCACACTCTCACGGACAGCCGGGAAATTATGACCAAGAATCATCGGACCCCAGGAATCTATGTAATCGATATATTTGTTTCCATCTACATCATAAATATAACAGCCATCTGCACGCTGGATAAAACGCGGAGCCTCACCAATCGCACCATATGCTCTTACCGGACTGTTTACACCGCCCGGGATCCTTTTGACTGCTCTCTCAAATAAAGATTCAGATTTTGTCATCATCCAATTCTCCCTTCATCGATAAAACGCGCCAGTTCTTTTGCATAATAGGTCAGATAAATGGAAACACCTGCACGGTAGGCACTTGCCGCCATTTCACAGACGATCTTGTCCTCATCGATCCAGCCCATTTTTGCTGCTGCCTTTACCATCGCATATTCACCGCTGACACTGTACGCCGCAATCGGAACATTGGTTGCCTTGTAAACTTCAGAAACCATATCAAGATAAGACATCGCCGGCTTGATCATAATAATGTCTGCACCTTCTTCAATATCAGTCAGAGCTTCCTTCATTCCCTCTCTGCGGTTATGATAATCCATCTGATAGCTCTTTCGGTCTCCAAAAGACGGGGCAGAACCTGCCGCATCACGGAACGGGCCATAAAAAGCGGATGCATATTTTACTGCATAGGACATGATCGGTGCTTCCTTATGTCCTGCCCTGTCCAGGCATTCACGGATCGCACGCACACGTCCGTCCATCATATCAGACGGTGCCACCATATCAGCACCTGCCTCTACATGAGAGAGTGCTGTTTTTGCAAGCAGTTCCAGAGTTGCATCATTCTCAACATCATGTCCGCAGAGAACTCCGCAGTGTCCATGAGAAGTATACTCACACATGCACACATCTGTAATATAATAGAGATCAGGGAACTGTTTTTTTGCTTCGCGAAGCGCGCGCTGTACGATGCCATTCTCATCATAAGCTCCGCTTCCGACCTCATCCTTGTGATCCGGAATACCGAACAGCATGATATTGCTGACACCGGCTTTTGTCAGACGCTCCAGTTCGTATGGAAGTCTGTCCACGCTGTAGCGGAACTGTCCCTCCATAGACGGAATCTCCTCCTCAATATTCTGTCCATCCTTAACAAACAGAGGATAGATCAGAGAGGATTTGTCAATCCTTGTCTCCCTTACCATTTTTCGCAGAGTTTCACTGCCGCGCAATCTTCTTGGTCTTTGAATCAGATCCATTATTGTCACTCCTTATCTGCATCTGTCTTTATTTTTTCAACAAGTGTCGTCAAATCATCGATCGTAGCCTTTGCAGCCATATATGTCTTCATTCCATAGCTGTCTGCCGCTGCTTTTGTCTGCTTGCCGATACATGCTGCTGTCACATGTGAATAATCAGAAAGTCCTGTACTTTCTGCAAAGCCTTTTACGGTGGAGGCACTGGTAAACACCACACAGTCAATACCGCCTGTTTTTATTTCTGCTGCTACATCGATCAGAGGATTTTTTTCATAAACAGTCTCATAAGTCGGGACATCATCCACCTGTGCTCCGTGCTCCTTAAGAATTCTGACAAGATTTGCATTTCCCTTTGAGGCACGCGGAATCAGGATGTTTTCACCGCCATCAAGTTTCTGCGCCAGAGCTTCTCCCAGAGAATCTCCATCGTAAACTTCCGGGATCAGATCTGCCAGAATTCCTCTCTGTGCCAGCGTGCCGGCAGTTCCCTGTCCGATCGCAGCCACTTTAAGAGAAGAAAGACAACGAATGTCCTTTTTCTCTGCAAACATCTCCTCAAAGAAAACCTCTGCACCTGTCGGACTTGTAAACACCAGCCACTGATACTGATCTATCTTATCAAGTGCCTGATGCAGTTTACTCTGGTCTTCCAGCGGAACTGTCCGGATAGACGGAAGCTCCAGCACCTCCGCACCTTTTTTTCGAAGTTCATCCGACGTGCGGGAACTTCTGCCCTTTGGCCGTGTCACAATAACCTTCCAGCCTGCAAGCGGAAGTCTTTCATACCAGCCAAATTCCTCCGAAAGCTGACACACCCTGCCAACCACGATGATCGCCGGTGTCTCGATTCCCTGTCGTTCCACTTCCTCCTTAAGAGTTGCAACCGTTGCAACTACTCTCTTCTGGTCAGAAGTAGTACCTTTCTGAAGTACAGCTGCCGGCATCCCCGGATCCATTCCTGCACTTAAAAGCCCCTGACAGATATCGTTCAGTGCTGCGATTCCCATCAGAAACACCAAAGTTCCCCGGGTGTTGACAAGTGCCTTAAAGTCAATATCATATTCTCTGCCTGCTCTTCTGTGTCCCGTAATGATATGGACAGAAGAACAGAAATCTCTGTGTGTCACCGGAATGCCATTATATGCCGGCACTGCGATCGAAGAAGTCACTCCCGGAACCACTTCATAAGGAATCCCATTGGCAGTCAGAAGTTCCAGTTCCTCTCCGCCTCGTCCGAAAAGAAACGGATCTCCGCCCTTGAGTCTTACAACACGGTATCCTTTCTGAGCTTCCTCCAGAAGTACCTGATTGATCTGTTCCTGTTTCATGGTATGCCTGTCTGCACGCTTTCCCACATTGATGAGTCTTGCAGAAGAAGGTACCTTTGCAAGCACGCCCTGTCCCACCAGACTGTCATAGACGACAACTTCTGCCTGAGAGAGAACCTCCATCCCCTTCAGTGTGAAAAGACCGACATCTCCCGGTCCTGCTCCTACAAGCCATACTTTTCCCTGTTTCATTCTGCCCCACCTTTATCCTGCTTTGTTCTGTCGGATTCTTTCATTTTTTCTGCAAGTGTGATTCCAAGCTTTTCTGCATCTTCCCTGTTTCCAAGAATACTGTCCCTGAACCAGTTTCCTGTTTCCTCATTATAATAAAGTCCTCGAAGAAACAGCTTCTCTCCTTCGACTGTTCCGAATGCGGCCACAGGAGAAGAACATCCTCCGTTCAGACGGCGGACAAAAGCTCTCTCCGCACACCCTGCACTCCATGCATCTGCATCACAGTAGCCCTCCAGAAATGCATAATCCACATCAGTACGTCCCTGCACTGCCAGAATTCCCTGCCCCGCTGCCGGGAGCATTTCTTCTTCTGTGAAATACCGGCTGATCCTTTCTTGCAGACCGAGACGCTTAAGTCCTGCCGCTGCAAGGATCAGACCGGAATACTGGCCTTCATCCAGCTTGCGAAGCCTTGTCTGAAGGTTTCCTCTCACACTTTTCACTTCCATATCCGGATATAATTCCCGAAGCTGAAGCGTCCTTCTGAGACTGGAACAGCCAAGAGGTTTGGATCTGTCCAGTTCTGTCATACCCTTTGGCAGCACCAGTACATCTCTCGGATCCTCTCTTTTTGAAAAAGCCAGAAGCGGGAGTTCTGCCGGAACTTCCATCGGCATATCCTTCAGACTGTGTACGGAAAGCTCCGTTCTTCCATCAAGAAGAGCATGATCAAGTTCTTTTACAAAAAGACCCTTGCCGCCGACTTTGTCCAGTGTACGGTCAAGAATCTTATCCCCTGTTGTCTTCATTGTCAGAATTTCTACCTCAAGTTCCGGATCATGGTTTTTTATGTAATCCCGGACCATCTCGCTCTGCAGTACCGCGAGCTTGCTTTCTCTGCTTCCGATCGTAATCTTATTCTTCATTATCAGATGCCTCCATTGCCTCCTGAATTGCCACACGGACTTTCCTTGCTTTTTTGTGGTTCAGTCCGCTTGCTGTAATTCCCACAACAACCTCGTCCTGCATATAAATTCCCGGGAAATAAAAATCACATTTACTCTTGTCATCTGCAACGTTGACATAGATTCCCTCTTCCTTACAGACACGGTAGATCTCATCATTCAGTTTCCAGTCATTTGTCGCAGCGATCACCATAAACGCCATAGTGAAATCAGAACGCTTCACCGGCCTGTTGATCAGATTTACAAAACCTGCCTTGCCAAGTTCATGGAGCTCCATCGTTGTCTTTGGAGCTACTGCTGTAATATTTCTGGTAAACTGAAGAAGCGTCTTGATTCTTCTGGTCGCGATATTACCGCCGCCTACCACTACGATTTTTTTGTCCGACAGATCTACAAACATTGGAAAAAAATGCTTATTCTTCATATAATTTCTCCAATCCAGCCACGCACTCCAGGAAAATATCCTGCTCCAGACTATCCCGAAGTCCGAAAATAAGTTTATTGACCACCTTACCTGCCGCCGTATCTACTGCATTCAGAAGATTTACACGGTCAGATTCCTCCATCGGTGTATTCTTGAGGATCTTGTGGATACGAAGATTCAGATCCTGTACAGCTTCCTCTCTGATCTCCTGGATCCTCGGGATCACATCTCTGCCATCCAGCCACTGAAAAAATTCGTCCATCTGTTCTCTGACGATCTCACCGGCTTTTGTGATGCTTTCCATGGATTCCGGAGAAATCCTTCCTGTACGGAAACTGTCCATATCATACAGTGTGATTCCCTCTTCCTTTGCAAGTGCCGGTTCAATATCTCGCGGCACAGCAAGATCCAGAAGGATCAGAGGTCTGTCAAGTTTAACATCATTAAACAGTTCTTTTCTCAGCGTATAGTTCGGACTGGCTGTTGCACTGACTACCACATCACATTTCGGCAGAAATCCCATACGTTCTCCATAATGGATCCGGCTGCACCCGATCGGAATGCTCACCATACCACTTCTGTACTGACGAACCGTCACTGTAACATTTGCTCCGGCATCCCGAAGTGTCTGTGCCGCAACCTTGCCCATTTCTCCGTTTCCGATGACCATGCAGGTTTTTCCATGCATATCATATCCCTGTTCTCTCAGAGTACTGACCGCCTGATGGATCACAGATGGATTTCCATGTGCCATCGGTGCCTCTGTCTTGATCCTCTTCCCTGCTGTTACTGCCATACGGAAAAGAACTTCCAAAACACCATCTGTCGTAAAGTGCTCTCTCGCCAGATTGAGGGCATCCTTGATCTGCGTAAGGATCTGGTCTTCGCCAAGGATCTGAGATTTCAGGCCACCTGCCAGATAAAAAAGATGCTCGACTGCTTCTTTATCCTGTCTTGAGATAAAATATTCTTCGTAAGAAGGATCCTGTATATTCTTGAGTTCGCAAAGACACTGGTACAGTGAAAACTCCTGTTCATCCTCATGACTCGCCCAGATTTCCAGACGGTTACAGGTAGATAAAATAATGCAGCCATGAATGCCTGCTCTCTCTTTCAGTTGTTCCATTGCCTCTCCGGCATTTTTCTTTGTAAATGCAAACAGGGCACGGAC